>DATCOJ010000069.1:0-6363 GCA_036564785.1 Rhizomicrobium sp.
GTTCCTCCTCATCAACCATCCGCTCGATTGCCCGATCTGTGATCAGGGCGGTGAGTGCGACCTGCAGGATCAGGCGCTGTTCTACGGCCGCGCCGCCTACACCCGCTTCAACGAGAACAAGCGGGCGGTCGAAGACAAGTACATGGGCCCGCTGATCAAGACGATCATGACCCGCTGCATCCAGTGCACGCGCTGCGTGCGCTTCGCCACCGAAGTGGCCGGGGTTCCCGATCTCGGCGCCACCGGCCGTGGCGAGGACATGGAGATCACCACCTATCTGGAGAAGGCGTTCGCCTCCGAACTCTCCGGCAATGTGGTTGATCTCTGCCCGGTCGGGGCGCTGACCTCCAAGCCCTACGCCTTCAACGCGCGGCCCTGGGAGCTGCGCAAAACCAATTCCATCGACGTCATGGATGCGCAAGGCTGCAACATTCGGGTCGACGCGCGCGGGCCTCAGGTGCTGCGCGTGCTGCCGCGGCTGAACGAGGAGATCAACGAAGAGTGGATTTCCGACAAGGCGCGCCATGCCTGCGACGGCCTCGGCCGGCAGCGGCTCGACCGGCCTTATATCCGCAAGAATGGAAAGCTGGTGGCGGCAAGCTGGGCGGAAGCCTTTGCCGCGATCGCCGCGCGCGTGGCGGCAACGAAGCCCGAAAGAATGGCCGCCATCGTCGGCGATCTGGCGGCAGCGGAAGAGATCAAGGCGCTCAAGGACCTGATGCTGTCGCTCGGCGTCGCCAACCTCGAATCCCGCCAGGACGGCGCCAAGGTCGGCGCGGGCCCGCGGCAATCATGGCTGTTCAATTCCACCATTGCCGGCATCGATGCCGCCGACGCGCTGCTCCTCATCGGGACGAATCCCCGCTGGGAAGCGCCGGTGCTGAATGCGCGCATCCGCAAGGCCTGGCTCGCCGGCAATCTCAAGATCGCCGCTATCGGCCTGCCTTACGATCTCACCTATCCCGTCGACCAGCTGGGCGCGGGGATATCCGCCCTTCAGGCGATCGCGGACGGCAGCCACGCCTTCGCGAAGGTGCTGCACGACGCCAAGCGGCCGATGCTTATCGTCGGCGCGGGCGCGATGGCGAGGCCCGATGGGGCCGCCATCCTGAACCTCGCTGCGAAAATCGCCGGCGAGACTGGCATGATCGGTCCCGCCGGTTCGCCGGCGGAAGGCGGCTGGAACGGATTCAACGTGCTGCACACCGCGGCATCGCGTGTCGCCGCGCTCGATCTCGGATTCGTCCCCGGCACCGGCGGCCGCGACATGGCGGGAATCCTGGACGGCGCGCAGAAAGGTGAGATCGATTTCGTTTATCTGCTCGGCGCCGATGAATTCGACACCGCGGGGCTCGGCCAAGCTTTCGTGATTTATCAGGGCACGCATGGCGATGCCGGCGCGCACCGGGCCGACGTCATTCTCCCGGGCGCCGCCTACACGGAGAAGGATGGGCTCTACGCCAATTTCGAAGGCCGCGTGCAGCGCGCCGAACGGGCCACTTTCCCGCCGGGCGAAGCGAAGGAGGATTGGGCGATCCTGCGCGCGCTCTCCGACGTGCTGGGCAAGCGCTTGCAGTACGACGATCGCGACGCGCTGCGCCGCGCCCTCGTGGCGGACGCGCCGCATTTCGCAGAAACCGGCACGCTGCCGGTCGCGCCGGGCGCCGATCCCGCCATCTGGAACGCCATCGGGAAAGCCGGTGCGCTCGACGATTCCCCTCCGCTTGCATCGCCCATCGCCGACTTCTATTTGACCAATCCGATCGCGCGGGCGAGCGAGACCATGGCCGAATGCAGCAAGCTGCTGATCGGTGCGGCGCAAAAGATGGCGGCGGAATAGATGTTCTTCACCCACTATTTCGAAGCCCGCGGCTTGCCCTACGGCTGGGCCTGGACGCTCAGCCAGGCCATTGTCATCGTGGTGTTCGAGCTGCTGCTGGCGGTTTCGGTGGCCCTCTTCATCCTGGCCGACCGCAAGATCTGGGCAGCCGTGCAGCTTCGCCGCGGGCCAAACGTGGTTGGCCCCTTCGGCCTGCTGCAGACCTTCGCCGACGCCATCAAATTCTTCTTCAAGGAAGTGATCGTTCCGGCCGGCGCCAACAAGGTGCTGTTCCTGCTGGCGCCGCTGATCACCGCGACCTTGGCTTTCGCCGCCTGGGCCGTCGTGCCGGTGAGCGCCGGCTGGGTGGTGGCCAATATCAATGTCGGCATCCTCTACGTTTTCGCCATTTCATCGCTGGGCGTCTACGGCGTGATCGTGGCCGGCTGGGCGTCCAACTCGAAATACGCCTTTCTCTCCGCGCTAAGGGCCGCGGCGCAGATGGTGTCCTACGAAGTCTCCATCGGCTTCGTCATCATCACGGTGCTGCTGTTCGCCGGCTCGCTCAATCTCTCGGCCATCGTGCAGGCGCAGTCGCAAGGCTGGTTCGCCTTCACCATCCTGTTCCCGATGTTCGTTGTGTTCTTCGTCTCCAGCCTGGCCGAGACCCAGCGCCCGCCCTTCGATTTATTGGAGGCGGAATCCGAGCTCGTCGCCGGCTTCATGGTGGAGTATTCCTCCACACCCTTTCTCCTCTTCTTCCTCGGCGAATACATCAATGTGATCATGCTCTGCGGCATGATGACCGTGCTGTTCCTCGGCGGCTGGCTGCCGCCATGGTCCATCTGGCCGCTCACCGCCGTGCCCGGCGTGATCTGGTTCCTGCTCAAGCTCGTCTTTCTTTTCTTTCTGATGGCGATGGTGAAAGCCTTCGTGCCGCGCTACCGCTACGACCAGCTGATGCGGCTGGGCTGGAAGGTGTTTCTGCCGCTGTCTCTGGTCTGGGTCGCGCTGACCGCGGGCTGGGTTCTCGTCTTCCACCACGGAGCAATGTGAGGCCGCCATGGCATTTCTCGACCGCACCGCCCGCTCCATCTTCCTGTGGGAGTTCGTCAAGAGCTTCGGGCTCACGATGCGCTACTTCTTCGCGCCCAAGGCGACCTTGAACTATCCCTTCGAGAAGGGGCCGCTGTCGCCCCGCTTCCGCGGCGAGCACGCGCTCAGGCGTTATTCGAACGGCGAAGAGCGCTGCATCGCCTGCAAGCTGTGCGAGGCGATCTGTCCGGCGCTCGCCATCACCATCGAAGCCGAGCCACGCGCCGATGGCAGCCGCCGCACCACCCGCTACGACATCGACATGGTGAAATGCATCTATTGCGGATTGTGCCAGGAGGCTTGTCCCGTCGACGCCATCGTGGAAGGCCCCAATTTCGAGTTCGCGACCGAGACGCGCGAGGAGCTCTACTACAACAAGGACCGGCTGCTCGCGAACGGCGACCGCTGGGAACGCGAGATCGCGCTCAACCTCGAACTGGACGCGCCATATCGATGAGCGATCTCGGTGAACATTGCGAAGGCGCACTCGGTTCTCCCCCCTCCCCTTGCGGGAGGGGGCAATCCGAACATGCAAAGCATGTGAGGATTGGGGGAGGGGTATTGCACATGGCAATCGCCCCCTCCCCCGCGTCGCTTCGCTCCGCGCCCCCTCCCGCAAGGGGAGGGGGGAGAGTGCCTGCTTGTTTGGAATATCGTCCATGCTAGTCGCCATCGCTTTCTACGTCTTCGCGGCGATCCTGACCGCGTCGGCGATCATGGTGATCGCCGCGCGCAATCCCGTTCATTCGGTGCTGTTCCTGATCCTCGCCTTCTTCAATGCCGCCGGGTTGTTCGTGCTGCTGGGAGCGGAGTTCCTGGCGATGATCCTGGTCATCGTCTATGTCGGCGCCGTCGCCGTGCTGTTCCTCTTCGTGGTGATGATGCTCGACATCGACTTCGCCGAGCTGAAGCGCGGCTCGCTGGAATATCTCGTGCCGGGAAGCCTGATCGGGCTGGTGCTGGTCGGCGAGATCGGGCTCCTGGTCGGGCTGAAATGGAAGATCGCGCCCGGCGCTCACGGCGTGCTGGCGCAGGCCACGCCGGCGGGCCTTACCAATACCGAAGCGCTGGGCCGCATCCTCTACACCGACTTCGTCTATTACTTTCAGCTGGCAGGCCTTGTGCTGCTGGTGGCGATGATCGGCGCCATCGTGCTCACCTTGCGGCAGCGGCCGGGCGTGCGGCGGCAATCGATCCGCGTGCAGAACGCGCGCGACCCGGTCGAGGCGATGACGCTGGTCGACGTGAAGCCGGGGCAGGGGGCCTGAAGATGACCATCGGCCTCGGGCACTATCTCTTCCTCGCCGCGCTGCTCTTCACCATCGGCGTGCTCGGGATATTCCTCAACCGCAAGAACGTCATCGTCATTCTGATGTCGATCGAGCTGATCCTGCTCGCGGTCAACATCAACTTTGTGGCGTTCTCGGCCTTTCTCGGTGACCTGGTCGGCCAGGTCTTCGCCCTGTTCGTGCTGACGGTGGCGGCCGCCGAGGCCGCCATCGGGCTCGCCATCCTGGTCGTCTATTACCGCAATCGCGGCTCCATCGCGGTCGAAGACGTCAATCTGATGAAGGGCTGAGATGTATTCCGCGATCGTCTTCCTGCCGCTGCTGGGCTCCTTCATCGCCGGATTGTTCGGCCGTTTCATCGGCGCGCGCGGCTCGGAGCTCGTCACCACGGTCTTCCTGTTCGTGGCGGCCGCGCTCTCCTGCTACGTGTTCTACGACGTCGGCATTCTCGGCCACCTGGGACCTCACCATGAGGCGCTGAAGGTCCGCATCGCCCAATGGATTGTGTCGGGCGATTTCGAGGCCGACTGGGTTCTCCGCGTCGACACCTTGACCGCGGTGATGCTGGTCGTGGTCACCGGCGTGTCCTCCCTGGTGCATCTCTACTCCATCGGCTACATGCACGAGGACCCGCACCGGCCGCGCTTCTTCTCCTATCTCTCGCTCTTCACCTTCGCCATGCTGATGCTGGTGACGGCGGACAACTTCCTGCAGATGTTCTTCGGCTGGGAAGGCGTGGGGCTGGCCTCCTACTTGCTGATCGGCTTCTGGTACGAGAGGCCCTCCGCCAACGCCGCCGCCATCAAGGCCTTCATCGTCAACCGGGTGGGCGATTTCGGATTCTCGCTCGGCATTTTCGGCGTGTTCTTCATTTTCGGCACGCTCGATTTCGACACGGTGTTCCATGCCGCGCCCGCCTTCGCCGGCAAGACCTTCCATTTCGCCAGCTGGAACGTCGACGTGATGACGACGCTGTGCCTGCTGCTCTTCGTGGGCGCCATGGGAAAGTCGGCGCAGTTCCTGCTCCACACCTGGTTGCCGGACGCCATGGAAGGCCCCACGCCGGTCTCTGCGCTGATCCATGCCGCCACCATGGTGACGGCCGGCGTGTTTCTGGTCTGCCGCTGCTCGCCGATGTTCGAGCAGGCGCCGAACGCGCTCGCCTTCGTCACCTTCATCGGCGCCACCACCGCGTTCTTCGCGGCCTCCGTCGGCCTGTTCCAGAACGACATCAAGCGGGTGATCGCCTATTCGACCTGCTCGCAGCTTGGCTACATGTTCGCCGCCGCCGGCGTCTCCGCCTACGGCGCTGCGATGTTCCACCTGTTCACCCACGCCTTCTTCAAGGCGCTGCTGTTCCTCGCCGCCGGCTCGGTGATCACGGCGATGCATCACGAGCAAGACATGCGCAAGATGGGCGGGCTCGCCGGCCGCATCCCCTTCACCTGGGCGATGATGCTGATCGGCAATCTGGCGCTGACCGGCTTCGGCCTTCCGCTGACCGGCATCGGCACCGCCGGGTTCTATTCCAAGGACCAGATCATCAACGCGACCTTCCTGTCCGGCACCTCGATGGGCACCTATGCCTTCATCCTCACGCTGACGGCGGCGGCGATGACCTCGTTCTATTCCTGGCGCCAGTTCCTGATGACCTTCCACGGACGCTTCCGCGGCGCCGGCCATCGGGAGCTCTCGCATGCCGATGAAGCTTCGCGGGCGCATGACGAGCCGCTCGAGCATGATGCGCACGGCCACGGCCACGAAATCCGGCTGGAGGACGTTCGCGAATCTCCGCTCTCCATGCTCACGCCGCTGGCGGTGCTGGCGGTGGGATCGCTGTTCGCCGGCGCGATCTTCGCCCATTGGTTCATCGGCGCCGACGTCGGCGCCTTCTGGAACGGCGCCATCGCTTTGGCGACGGGCCACGCGGAAGGCGCCGAGAACATTCCGCTATGGGTGGAGTTTGCGCCGCTTGCCGCGCTGATCCTTGGCTTCGCCATCGCCTATTACTATTACATCCTGCATCCGGAGCTGCCGGCGAGAATGGCGGCGCAGCGCGGGCTGCTCTACCTCTTCCTCTACAACAAGTGGTACTTCGACGAGATCTACGACTTCCTGTTCGTGCGTCCGGCGCTGTGGCTGGGGCGCGTGCTGTGGATC
>DATCOJ010000070.1:0-1553 GCA_036564785.1 Rhizomicrobium sp.
GAATAGCAACGCGCAGGGTGCGCACCACGCGGCTGTGCCGGCGCGCGGCGCGGAAGGCGCGGTCGCTATTGCCGCGGCCCACGGTCCAATAGGCGTGTGGGGATTGCGGATCGGTTCGGACTGTGGTCATGCGATTCCCGCCACGATCGGCATCTGGCTCCGTTCGATTTCGATTTCGGAAATCACGCTACGCCCCGGCAGACAACCTGACGTGCGAATATGGCCCCTGCACGGCAGCCTAAGGTCAACGAATAAAGGCTTTACTACAATAGCTTAGGCCGAGTGCGAAAAGATGTCTTCGGCCGCCCAGCCGGCGAGGTCGAGGCGCACGCGATCCGGCAGGAAGCGGAAGCAGGCGGCTGCCAGGTCGGCGCGGTTCTCGCGCGCCAGCATCGCGTCCAGCTTCTCCTTGAGCGCGTGTAAGTGCAGCACGTCGGTCGCCGCGTAAGCTACCTGCGCGTCGGTTAGCGTGTCGGCGCCCCAGTCGGACGACTGCTGTTGCTTGGACAGGTCGATGCCGAGCACCTCGCGCGTCAGATCCTTAAGGCCATGCTTGTCGGTATAGGTGCGCACGAGACGCGAGGCGATCTTGGTGCAGTAGACCGGCTCGGCCATCACACCGAAGGCCTTGGCCATCATGCCGAGATCGAAACGCGCGAAATGGAAAATCTTGACGATCGATTTGTCCGCGAGCAGCTTTTCGATATTGGGCGCCCTGGTCTGCCCGGCCGCGATCTGCACCACGTCGGCCGAACCGTCGCCGGGCGAGAGTTGCACCACGCAGAGACGGTCGCGATTGGGATCGAGACCCATGGTCTCGGTATCGATCGCCACCGCGCCCTTGTAGGCGGCGAGGTTGGGCAGATCGCCGCGATGCAGGCGGATCGTCATTCGGCTATCCAGTGTAGTTGCGCATGATTTATTCCGAAAACGGGTTCCCACTTTTCGATATCATACGCTAAGGCGCTGGTGCCCAGGAGAGGACTCGAACCTCCACGCCTCGCGGCGCTAGTACCTGAAACTAGTGCGTCTACCAATTCCGCCACCTGGGCTGGCGCTGGACTAGGTACGGAGCCGCTTTCGGCTTGTCAATTGAAGTGGTCTACGGGCCTCTGTAGCCCATTGCGGGCCTATACAGCCCCCGGCCGATCCTGTATTGCCCGCATCGCAACCCCCATTTGCTCGCGAGAGCGCCCATGACCTCCAGAAGCAACTCTGAAACCCTCGTCACCATCTATGGCGGCTCAGGTTTTCTCGGCCGCCACGTCGTGCGCGCTTTGGCCAAGCGGAACTACCTTATCCGGGTAGCGGTACGACGGCCGGATCTGGCGTTCCACTTGCAGCCGCTCGGGCGCGTCGGCCAGATCCACGCGGTGCAGGCCAATCTCCGCCACGCGCCATCGGTGGAAGCAGCGGCGCGCGACGCCCATGTGCTGATCAATCTGGTCGGCCTCCTGTTCGAGCGCGGGCGCCAGCGCTTCGACGCCGTCCATGCCTACGGCGCCGAGCAGGTGGCGCTGGCCGCGAGCGCACATGGCGCGCGCCTCGTGCTT
>DATCOJ010000071.1:0-5134 GCA_036564785.1 Rhizomicrobium sp.
GTGGTGAAGGACTTGCTGATCTACATCACTGTGATCGCCGCGGTGATCGTCATTCCCGCGCATCTCGGCGGCTACGCGAAGATTTTCGCCAGCGTGCCCGCGCCCAAGCTGCTGCTGGGGACGGCGACGGCAACGAGTCTCGGGCCGCAGGCGGCTTACGCGACCCTGGCGCTGGGCTCGGCGCTGGCGCTGTTCCTCTATCCCCACGCCATCACCGGCACGATGAGCGCGTCCAGCCGTGACGCGATCCGGCGCAACGCGGTGATCCTGCCTGCTTATTCCATCGCGCTGGGGCTGATCGCGCTCTTGGGCTACATGGCGATTGCCGCAGGCGTCAGCGCGATGCCGGCTTACACCGCCGGCTTCAAGGCCTTCGGGCCAAACTATGCGGTGCCGGCGCTGTTCCTTCAGATGTTTCCCTCGTGGTTCGTCGGCGTCGCCTTCGCCGCTATCGCCATCGGCGCCCTGGTGCCAGCCGCCATCATGGCGATCGCCTGCGCCAACCTCTTCACCCGCAACATCTACAAGGAATATCTCGATCCCGCCTGCCCGCCGGCGCGCGAGAGCCAGGTGGCCAAGATCGTCTCGCTGGTGGTCAAGCTGGGGGCGCTCGTCTTCGTCATCGGCTTGCCCACGCAATACGCCATCGAGCTGCAATTGCTGGGCGGCATCCTGATCATCCAGACCTTGCCTTCGGTGCTCATCGGCCTCTACACCCGCTGGCTCAATCCTTACGCGCTGCTGATCGGTTGGCTCACCGGCATCGGCGCCGGCACGGCGATGGCGGCCGCCAACGGCTTCAAGGTTTCGATCTATCCGCTGCACATTCTGGGCTGGACCGTGCCCTGCTACGCCGCGCTGTCGTCGCTGCTGCTGAACCTCGCGGTGTCCGTCGCGCTCAGCCTGGTCTTCAACGCCTTCATGCGAACGCGCGTCGATGCGACCGTCGCGGAGGATTACGTGTAGGGCGCTTACGACAAATCTAAAAAACACGGTCGTCATCGGCGGGTCGCCGGAGCGCAGCGGAGGCGATCCCGGCGACCCATGCACTCCGTTTCGACGATGAAGCACACCTAGTGCAACGTGTGCATGGGTGGCCGACAGCTCGCCTCCCCCGGAACAAGTCCGGGGTTCGGCTCGGTCGGCCATGACGAACTTTTTTTGAGTGAAGTTTTTTAACCGAACCGTCCCGTGATGTACTGCTCGGTCTGCTTCTTCTTGGGCGCGGTGAAGACCTGCTCGGTGGCGCCGAACTCGATCAGCTCGCCCAGATACATGAAGGCGGTATAGTCCGAGGTGCGCGACGCCTGCTGCATGTTGTGCGTCACGATGACGATGGTGTACTCGTTCGACAATTCGTCGATCAGCTCCTCGATCTTGGCGGTCGAGATGGGATCGAGCGCCGAGCAGGGCTCGTCCAGCAGGATCACTTCCGGCTTGGTGGCCACGGTGCGGGCGATGCAGAGCCGCTGCTGCTGGCCGCCGGAGAGACTCAAGCCCGATTCGCGCAGCTTGTCCTTCACTTCGCCCCACAGCGCGGCGCGCTGCAGCGCCGATTCCACGCGCTCGTCGATCTCGGATTTGCGCAGCCGGTCGTAGAGCTTAATGCCGAAGGCAATGTTGTCGTAGATGGTCATGGGAAACGGCGTCGGCTTCTGGAACACCATGCCGATCTTGGAGCGCAGCAGATTGAGGTCCTGCCTGCCGGTGAGGATGTTCTCGCCGTCGAGCAGGACCTCGCCCTTGGCGGTCTGATTGGGATAGAGCTCGTAGATGCGGTTCAGCACGCGCAGCAAGGTCGACTTCCCGCAGCCCGACGGCCCGATGAAGGCGGTGACCTTCTTGTCGTAGAGCGGCAGCGAGATGTCCTTCAGCGCCTGGTTGTCGCCGTAAAAGAAGGACAGGTTGCGGATATCGATCCGCGTCTTGTGGCCGGCGGGCGCGACGTCGTTCATCAGGACCTCTGTTTGCCTTGCAAGGCGCGGGCGAGGATGCTCAAGGTCAGCACCGCAGCGGTGATGATGAGTGCGCCGGCCCAGGCCAGCCGGTGCCAATCCTCATAAGGCGACATCGCGAACTGAAAGATCACCATCGGCAGGCTCGCCATCGGCGCGTTGAGATTGGTGCTCCAGAAACTGTTGTTGAGCGCGGTGAACAGGAGCGGCGCCGTCTCGCCGGAGATGCGGGCGACGGCCAAGAGGACGCCCGTGATCATTCCGGCGCGCGCCGCCTTCCAGGTCACGGCGCGGATCACCCAGTTGCGCGGCGCCCCGAGCGCGGACGCGGCCTCACGCAGGCCGTTCGGCACCAGCAGCAGCATGTTCTCGGTGGTGCGCACCACGACCGGGATCACGATCACCGCCAGCGCGGCCGCGCCGGCCCAGCCGGAGAAGTGGCCCATCTTCACGACGATCACTTCGTAGATGAAGAGGCCGAGCACGATCGAAGGCGCGCTCAACAGGATGTCGTTGACGAAGCGCACCACGAAGGCGACGCGCGTGTGGCGGCCATATTCCGCGAGATAGGTGCCAGCCATGATGCCGATGGGCGTGCCCACGGCGACCGCCAGCGTGCTCATGATCAGGCTGCCCACAATGGGATTGGCGAGCCCACCCACATCCCCCGGGGGCGCAGTCATGTCGGTAAAGACCGTTGGCGAAATGCCGTTGAAGCCTTTGTAGAGCAATGTGTAGAGGATGACGGCGAGCCAGATGAGGCCGAACGCCGTCGCCGCCACCGCAAGCGTCAGAAAAAAGCCGTTGCTGAAGCGGCGGCGGGCATAGAGCGCGCGGTTCACGATACGCCTCCCGCGCGTTTCTCGAGCCGGCGCAGCATGATCTGGGCCGCGGCCAGAACGACGAAGGTGACGGCGAACAGGATCAGGCCCAGCTCGATCAACGACGACAGATAGAGGTCGCCGACCGCTTCGGTGAACTCGTTGGCGATCTGCGCTGAAATCGAGGTGCCGGGCGCGAACAGCGACGGCGAGATGCGGTTGGCGTTGCCGATCACGAAGGTGACCGCCATGGTCTCGCCCAGCGCGCGGCCGAGCGCCAGCATGGCGCCGCCGACCACACCGGTGCGGGCAAACGGCAACACCACGTTCCACAGCACTTCCCAGGTCGTGCACCCCAGAGAGTATCCAGCTTCTTTCAAGGGAGGAGGAACGGTCTCGAACACGTCCCGGGTCACCGCCGAGATGAAGGGCAGAATCATGATCGACAAGATGAGCGCGGCGGTGAAGATGCCGATGCCGTAGGGCGGGCCGGCGAACAGCGACTGCAGGATCGGCACGTTGGCGAAGATGTCGATCAGCCAGGGCTGGAGCGTCGACTGGAACAGCGGCGCAAACACGAAGAGGCCCCAGATGCCGTAGATGATGCTGGGAATGCCGGCCAGGAGTTCGATGGCGATGCCGATGGGGCGCCGCAGCGGCCGCGGGCAAAGCTCGGTGAGGAAGATGGCGATACCGATCCCCACAGGGACCGCCAGCAGCATCGCCAGGGTGGAGGTCACCAGGGTGCCGTAGATGGCGGCGCGCGCGCCGAATTGCTCGGTCACCGGATTCCATTTTTCGATCCACAGGAAGGACCAGCCGAAGGCCCGGATCGACGGCATGGCGCCGATGGCGAGCGAAAGAATCACGCCGGCGAAAATGATCAGCACCGCGATGGCGGCGAGCCACGTCACCCAGCGGAAGCGGGCGTCGCCGCGGCCAATACGGCGCACGGCGCTCGCTCTGTCATAGCCTAGATAGGTCTCGGTCAAGGCAGCGTCGGCCATAGCTTCGCGGAATCTGAAACGAGTTTCGGACTGAAGAGGCGCCTGTCCCCCAGGCCGAAGCTGTCCCCCACCCGCCGGCCGGCCGCCATAACGACCGGCTAAGGTTCAACGTGCATCACAGTTTCATGAAGCTTTCATGACACCCGGAAACAGGCCGAGCTCCCCGGGCCTGGCCTAAGCCCTTGAAACAAAAGGGCCGCGGGGCTCTGCCCGCGACCCCTTGGAAAGCCGGATTTTCAGCGGCCCGCCGTCAGGCTGACGTCATAGGTCTCGTTCATGTCGTTGGTCACCACCCAGCTGTCGCCCACATTGTGGGTCTGCAGGGGCGAGCAGGAAGGCTTGGGCGGGTTCGGCGCATTGGACGGTGCATCCATCGTCAGGCAGATGGTCTTGCCGTCGTCCTTGACCATCCACTTGCCGGTGTACTGCACGGGCTGGCCCTTGGCGTCGGTCGCCTTTCCCGAATAGGTCATGTCGTTGTTGAAATAGAGCATGCCGACGGCGCCGTTGGCGTGATTCTTGGTGGTGATGGTGTTGGCGTAGGTATTGGCCATGGGATCGTCGGCCAGCGCGGCGCCGGCGTAGAGAATGGCGGCGCCCGCAAGCGCCAATGCACGGAATTTCATGGAATCCTCCCTTCGAGATATGAGCGGAAATTTTGCGCGGGAACCCCCCGGCGCCCCGCGCGCGAAACCGGATATTAACCCTTAAGGCCCGGAAAACCCAGGCATCCGTAAACTTTTCGCAAACTTGCAACCCTCAAGATCACCCCTCTTGCGGGAGGCGGGCTTGGCGTTGAAGCGCTGGGGAATGGTTGCCGTTGGCGTGCTCGCCTTGATTGCGGGCGCGGTGGCGCTTTCCGGCGTCGCGCTGCACGGAAAAATGGAACTGGTGCCGCCGGTCGCCACCGGCGTATTGGCCGTGGTCGGCGTGGCGCTGCTGTTCCTTGCGCTGATCGATGCCCGCAAGCGCGCGCATGCGCTGGAAGCGCAAGCCGCCGAACTGCAATCGCTGACCGCGCAGCTGGAGGATTCGCTCAAGACCGTGTCGGCGATCAACGCGCGGTTGCACGAGAGCGAAGTGCGCTACAAGGGACTCGTCGACAGCCAGGGCGACGCCATCTTCCGCCGCGCTCCGGACAGCCGCCTCACCTACGCCAACGACGCTTTCTTCAAGCTGTTCGGACTGTCGCAAGCCGCCGCCGTCGGCCAGCCCTTCGCGCCGGAGCTGCATCCCGACAGCCGCGCCCCGCTGTTCGGCAGCTTCGCCGGACTCGAAACCGGCAAGGCGCGCGTCAAATACGATCAGCATCTGCGCACGGTCTATGGCTGGCGCTGGATCGCCTGGGAAG
>DATCOJ010000072.1:0-12565 GCA_036564785.1 Rhizomicrobium sp.
TGGCCGCACCATGGAATGGGACACCGCGGCCGGCCACGCCGTGCTGGCGGCGGCGGGCGGCAGCGTGACGACCTTGGACGGGCGGCCCTTCACCTACGGCAAGGTGGAGGAAAAATTCGCCAACCCGTTTTTCGTGGCCCGCGGCGGAAGCTGATTTCATTTCCAGGCTTTCCGCGGAAGAATCATTTCGAAAAACGCTTGGATTCATTAGGTCGATTCGGACGCAATACGAGCGTCGACCGAATCGGTTTTTTTCATCGCTGACTGCGTCAGCCCGGCGGATCGAGCATCGGTCTCTCTCCCACAAGAATAAGAAAAGAAATCACGCGGAGGTCGCTGAGGCTGAGGGAAACGCTCTTACGTTCCCCTTCCCCCCTTGTGGGGGAAGGTGTCGCGCACTCGCGCGAGCGAGTGCTGCGACGGAAGGGGGGTGCTCGCGATGAACAACCCCCCTTCAGTCTGGCTACGCGATGCTTTCGCATCGCTTGCCAGCCAGCTTCCCCCACAAGGGGGGAAGCGGAAGTTTGGGGCTCGGCAGCCGCGCGAGTTTCAGCCGTGGTCAGGCGCCGATTCGCTTCGGCTCGACCGCGAAATGAAAAACGCGGCCCGGTTTCCCGGCCGCGTCGGCGCAGTTCTGAAGAATGACTAGAATATGCAAAACCAGCGTCACGCTGTCAACCAGAAATTGTACCTCGGTAAGGTCAAGTAATAATTGAGTTTTTCGAATTTCTTTGCGCCGCAAGACTCGTGTTAGTGCTTATCGCGAGGCGAGCGCGATGTCTGAAAAGGTCAAATCCGGCGGCGGCTACTTCTCCGGCCTATCGCAGAATCTGCTTGCCAGCATCCTCATCGGCGCGGGTGGATCTGCCGGCGTCTACTATATCGGTCCGCACATCAGCTCGAAACTTAGCCCCGAGCAATGGCAGCTCGTAGCCGCGATCTTTGGACTTTCCCTTCTTCTGCTGGCGATGCTCCTTGCGCGCTTTGTGCGAACATTGCTCACCGCGCTCAGGAAATGGCTTGGGACGGCGAGAGCCAAGGGCGACCAGCTGGCGATTGTCATTGCCCGTCTCGACGGCGATGACCGCGGCAGCATCACGCGGCATGTCGAGGAGTCGTTGAAGCGGCAATTTGGAAAAGCCGTTGAGATCATCTCCGATCCGGAAACGATTGGACTCGGCGAGCACGGCAGCAGAGATGACCGGGAGCTCAGGGCGAAAGAACGCGGGCGCGCGCTTCTTGCGCGGCGGCGAGGTGACGTTCTCATATGGGGCGCGGCCCTCCATTCGAGGGATGTCGTACAGCTTCACTTCCTGGCAAGGCAACAGAACGAGGGGGGAGAAGCCGGACATCGCTACGCTCTCGATCAGACGCTCCTTCTGCCAGCCGATTTCGGGGCCGACCTGGCTCCTGTGATTGCGGCAATCGCCGCGACGGCTGCCGCGCCCGCCGTTCACGACAGTGGAGAATATCTCGTTCCGATCCTGCGGCCGGTCGTGGGACGTTTGCAGCATTTGATTGACGACCCACCCACCGCGCTTGCCGGCGAGACGCGCGCGCAAGTTTTTCATGCCTATGCACTGGCGGCTCAGGCGATTGGCGAGCAGGCGGGAGACAGCGGCCAACTCGCGCGGGCGATTGTGGCCTATCGCGAGGTGCTGAAGGACTGCACTCGCGAGCGGGTGCCGCTGTCATGGGCCGCGACGCAGAACAATCTGGGGAATACGCTTGCAACGCTCGGCGAGCGCGAGAGCGGCACGGCGCGTCTCATGGAGGCGGTGGCGGCCCATCGCGACGCGCTCAAGGAATACGCCCGCGAGCGTGTCCCGCTCGATTGGGCCATGACACAGAACAATCTGGGGAACGCGCTTTCAAGTCTCGGCGAGCGGGAGAGTGGCACGGCGCATCTCACGGAGGCGGTGGCGGCCTATCGCGATGCGCTAAAGGAACTTACCCCCGAGCGCGCGCCGCTAGGCTGGGCGATGACCCAGAACAATCTGGGGACCGCGCTTGCAACGCTCGGCGAGCGGGAGAGCGGGACAGCGCGGCTGGAGCAGGCCGTTGAGGCCTTTCGCGACGCGCTCAAGGAACGCACCCGCGAGCGCGTGCCGCTCGATTGGGCCGCGACGCAAAACAATCTGGGGAATACGCTTCGAGTGCTCGGCGAGCGGGAGAGCGGCACGGCGCATCTCGCGGAGGCGGTGGCGGCCTATCGCGACGCGCTCAAGGAATACGCCCGCGAGCGCGTCCCGCTCGATTGGGCGATGACGCAGAACAATCTGGGGACCGCGCTCAAAACGCTCGGCGAGCGGGAGACCGGCACAGCACGTCTCCAGGAGGCAGTCGCCGCCCATCGCGCCGCGCTCAAGGAACGCACCCGCGAGCGCGTGCCGCTCGACTGGGCCACGACGCAGAACAATCTGGGGAACGCGCTTCGAGCGCTTGGCGAGCGCGAAAGCGGCACGGAGCATCTTGAGGAAGCCATCGCCGCCTATCGCGCCGCGCTTCAGGAGCGCAGCCGCGAGAGCGTACCGCTCGACTGGGCCGCGACGCAGAACAATCTGGGTGTCGCACTTCGAACGCTCGGCGAGCGGGAGAGTGGCACGGAGCGGCTAGAGCAGGCGGTGGCGGCCTGTCGCGAGGCTCTGACGGAATATACCCGCGAGCGCGTTCCGCTCAACTGGGCTGCGACGCAGAACAATCTGGGAGATTCGCTTCGTGTGCTCGGCGAGCGGGAGAGCGGCACGGCGCGCCTGGAGGAGGCTATCAGCGCATATCGCGACGCGTTTGAGGTCTACGAGGAGGCCAAGACGACGTACATCGATGTTGTCAAACGAAGTCTCGTCCGCGCCGAAGCACTGCTGGCTGAGCGGCGGAAGCAGAAATCCGAGTAAGCAAAGCTCAGCAGCGGAAGGCGCGGCATCTTGTTCGGAATCTGAGTATTCGCGACGGGCACCCCCTCACCCTACCCTCTCCCCCGCTAGAGCGGGGGCGAGGGATTCTTACTAGGTCGGGAAAGACTAAAATTGCGGCAGTCGCGATTTTAGCGATTGTTCCAACCGAGCCTTAAAACCTGCGCGGCATGCTTTGGCCCATGAGCTTGGGCGATCTCCTACCGTGGTATCCCGTGGCGGCGCTGACGATCGGCGGCCTTCTCGCCCTGTATTATGCGATGACCAAGCCGGTGCACACGTTGCGCAATGCGGCGCTGGCCGCGCTGCTGCTGTTCCTCGCGGTGATGCGGGCCAAGGGATATCTGAACGGCGTGCTGGACTGAGCTAGAAATCGCGGCCCTTGCGGCTGGAGTAGAACAGCAGCGCCATCAATCCGCCGCCGAACAGGATGGTGACGACGATCCCCAGAATCAGAAACAGCCAGCCGGTGGCGGGAATGGCGACGGCGCCGAGCGCGTTCCAGGCATAAAGCGCATAGGCGATGGCGGCCGCGAGGAAGCCGAGCAGCACGGCGATGGCGAACCAGCCCCAGGGACCGAGGCGGGCTGCTTGCGAGGGAGTGGGCGCGTCGCTCATGCCTGGTTCAACGTTTTTTCGGGGCCGTCCGGCCGGACACCTTATCAATATACACCCGTGGGTGGGGGGAGCGAGGGAGGTGTTTGCGTGTTACACTCATTGGCCCCTCTGAGGATTTGGAAATGACCCGCGCTTTTTCCGCCATTGCCGTGCTGAGCTTCGCCCTTCTCGCCGCCCGTCCCGTGCTCGCCGCCGAGAGCGAAAGCGACAAATTCACCCAGAACGAAGTGGTGCAGGCCGCCTCCGGCTTCTTCGGCGCCACCACCGAGGCCGTCGCCAAGGCGGTGCAGCACGTGTTCCAGGACCAGGGCCTGCCGGACGCCTACATCAAGGGCGATGAAGGCTCGGGCGCCATCGTGGTGGGACTGCGCTACGGCTCGGGCTGGCTGATCCGCAAGCACGCGGAGCCGGTGAAAGTCTATTGGCAGGGACCGTCGGTCGGCTTCGACGTGGGCGGCAACGCCTCCAAGTCGTTCATCCTGGTCTACGATCTGGGCAACAGCGACCGGCTGTTCCAGAAATTCCCCGGCGTCGAAGGCACCTACTATTTCATCGCCGGGATCGGGGTGAACTATCTGCGCGCCAACGGCATCACCTTGGCGCCGATGCGTACCGGCATCGGCCTGCGCGCGGGCGTCAACGCGGGCTATCTCACCTTCACCCGCAAGCAGAGCATCAATCCGTTCTGATTTGGGGGGTAGGGTGTAGGATATAGGGAATAGGGAATAGGGAATAGGCAGTAGGCAGTAGGCAGTAGGCAGTAGGCAGTTGGCAGTGGTCGGAAGCCATTCGGGCGCCGGCTATTGCACGCTACACAACCTACTCCCTACGCCCTACCCCCTCTTGGCACCTACTGCCTACTGCCTACTGCCTACTGCCTGTTTCCCGCTGCGGCGGGTTCGTCGCTGGCGCGCGGGCCGTGCACTGCCGGCAGGTAGAGCAGCAGCGCCGCGGCGACATAGGTCGAAGAGAAGGTGCCGACCACGATGCCGAACAGGATGGCGGCGGTGAACTCGAACAGCGCCGGCCCGCCGAACAGCAGCAGCGGCACGATGGAAATGGCCGTGGCGCCGCTGGTCAGGATGGTCCGCGTCAGCATCTGGTTGGTGGAAAGATTGATCAGCTCGCCGAGCGGCATGCGCTTGTAGCGCCGCCGGTTCTCGCGGATGCGGTCGAACACCACCACGGTGTCGTTGATCGAATAGCCGGCCAAGGTCAGCAGCGCGGCGATCGAGGTGAGCGTGAAATCCCAATGCAGGATGGAGAACAGGCCCGCGGTGACCAGCACGTCGTGACCGGTGGCCACCACGGCGCCGATGCCGTATTGCCACTCGAAGCGCACCGCCACGTAGAGCGCGATGGCGATGACGGCGAGCACGGTCGCCAGAATGCCGTCGCGGAACAGCTCCCGGCTGACCTTGGGCCCGATCACCTGCTGGCTGCGGATGCTGTAGCCGGAGCCGAGCCGGGTCTTGATGGAGTTGGCAGCGTCGTTGCCGGACTGATTGGCCCTGGGCTGCACCCGGATCAGCACGCAGGAATCGGGAGGGATGTCGCATTGGCCGCGGCCGATGGTCTGGATTTCCAGATCGTTGAAGCCGAGCGCGCCGAGCTGGCCGCGCATCTGGCCGATGTCCATGGCATGAGCCGCCTTGACCTCCAGCAGCACGCCGCCGGTGAAGTCGATGCCGAGATTGAAGCCGTGCCAGGCGATGGAAATGATGGTGGCGAGCAGCAGCAGCCCGTCGATGGCGAAGGCGAAGTAGCGCGCGCCGACGAAATCGATCTTGGTGTCTTCGGGAAGAAATCTGAGGAGGGCCATGGGCGGGGGTGCGTAGCGGCCGGGCACACATAGCGGCTGGGCCCGAGCCCGACAAGCGCCGGGATACGGCCGGCCGCCCATGCCGCGACCTCTTGCAAAGCGAACCGAATGGGTTCTCCCTGCGTTCTGAACTTGCATTTTCAGGCGCTGGGCATGCCCGACACCGCCCCCTTACCGCCTTCGGCGCGCTCCATCGCGCAGCGCGAGCGCCTGCAGGCCAATTTCATGACTGCGGTGATCGCTTCCATCGTGGTGGGGGCGATCTATTTCGCCCGGCCGATCCTGGTGCCGCTGTCGCTGTCCATCCTGCTCGCCTTCGCGCTGGCGCCGCTGGTGGGAAAGCTCCGGCGCCTGCATTTCGGACGCGTGCCGTCGGTGCTGGCGAGTCTGCTGTTCGCGCTGGTGATCATCCTGGGGCTCGGCACCTTCATTGGCGCCCAGCTCGCCGGCCTCGCGGTCGAACTGCCGCATTACCAGACCAACCTGGCGCACAAGATCGAATCGGTGCGCGACGGCGCCTCCAAGAGCACCTTCCTGGGCGGCCTGATGCAGATGTTCAACAATCTCGAGCGGGCCATCGCCGGACCGGCGCGGCCGCAGCCGGTTACGCTGCCCGCCGCCAATGCGCCGTGGAGTCCCAATCCGGTGCCGGTGGAGCTTCACCAGCCGGATCCCACGCCGCTGGAGGTGATCGAGAACATCGCCGCGCCGCTCCTGGCGCCGCTCGCCACCATCGGCATCGTCATCGTGTTCGTGGGCTTTATTCTTTTGCAGAAGGACGATCTGCGCGACCGTTTCATCAAGCTCGCCAGCCACCGCGATTTGCAGCGCACCGCGCTGGCGCTGGACGAGGCGGCGGACCGCCTCAGCCACTATCTGTTCTCCCAGACGGTGATCAACGCCTGTTTCGGCGTGGTGATCGGAACGGCGCTGTGGCTGATCGGCATTCCCAATCCCGGACTGTGGGGCCTGATCGCGGGCATGTTCCGCTTCGTGCCTTACGTGGGCGTGCCGGTGGCGGCGGTGATTCCCGCCGCGCTCGCCTTCGCCATCGATCCGGGCTGGACCAAGGTGATCGAGACGGTGGCGCTGTTCGCCACCTGCGAGCCCATCGTCGGCCAGCTCATCGAGCCGTTCGTGTACGGACGAAATATGGGATTGTCTGCCGCTGCGGTCGTCGTCGCCGCCGTGTTCTGGACCTGGCTGTGGGGGCCGGTGGGCCTCTTGCTCTCCACGCCGCTGACCATGTGCCTCGTCGTCATGGGTCGCCACGTGGAGCCCTTGCGCTTCCTCGATGTGCTCTTGGGCGACACCCCGCCCCTGGCGCTGGAGGAGAGCCTCTATCTGCGCATGCTGGCGGACGATCCCGACACCGCGGCGCAGGAAGCGGAGATTTTTCTCAGGCAGGATTCGCTGCCGCAATATTTCGACGAGGTGGCGATCAAGGCGCTGGCGCTGGCGCAGCGCGACGCCGACCGTGGCACGCTGGACCGCGAGCGCCGGCTGCAGGTGCGCCAGACCATCGACACGCTGATGGAGAATCTCGCCGACCATGGCGCACCGGAGGGCCAGCTGCCGCGGCTGGAATCCTGGCCGGTGCTGTGCGTGGCGGGACGCAGTGCGCTCGACGAAGCGGCCGGGGCCCTTCTCGTCCATGTGCTGCACCGGGAGGGCATCGGCGCCCGCGTCATCTCCGCCGAGGACGTCTCGCCCAACAGCCTGCCTAAGCTGGACGTCGAAGGCGTGAAGGTGATCTGCGTCTCCTATCTCGATCCCGGCAACTACAAGAACGCGCGCTTCCTGGTGAAACGGCTCAGGCGGCGGATGCCGGAGGCCCATCCCATCGCCGGCTTCTGGGGCTCGGCCGAAAACGATTCCCACTATCTCGATTCCGTCGAGGCGATGGAGATGGACGACGTGGTTTCCACCCTGAAGCAGGCGGCCCACCGTATCGCCGTGCTGCTCGGCCAGGCGCCGGCGAACGAGCCGCTCGCGCCCGAGCAGGAAGCGGCGGAGTAACGTCGCGCCGGTTTCGCGGGATCAGTATTCCCAATCCAGCGCGGTGGTCAGGTTTGCCCCGAAGGGCGTCCCGGAAGTCGTCGCCGCCTGCTCCATCGCCTGCAGGTAATGGCTGCCGAGGGCGGGGATGCTCCAGGCGGCGCAGCCGACACCCACAATCTGCGTCGCCTGCTGTTTGCAGATCACGTCGGGCATCGCGGTTGTTGAATCAAAGTCGACACCGATCGAGGGGGTGGTGGGCGTGCCGCCGGACGAGATATTGTTCTCGTAGACGCTGCCCTGAACCTGCACCACTTGCAGGCCGGCCAGGAAGTTGATGCGATTGTTGGTATTGCTGCCGGTGAAGACGGTGTCGCCGGGCTCCCATGCCGCCGCGGTTTGCGCATGCCAGGGGCCGGCTGAATCCTGGACGCGAGTCACGACTCTCACGCGGTTGTACGCGTTCCACAGCCCGAGATAGGCGCCGGAATTCGATCCGCAGTTGGACACGCCGCCGTTTGCAGCGGCAGGCTTGATCTGGACGCAGGTTTGACCGTCGTCGGTGGCCAGCATGGTTCCGGCATAGGTGCATTGATTGACCGGGCAGGTGACTATGTTACCGCTGGCGGTGCCCCAGCGGCACGATACTGCCGCCGCATTGGTCCAGATACCGTTGCGCAGGCTGAGATCTATGCTCGAACCGCGCGCGCTGGTGGTGGTCCAGGAGGGCCCGTTGCAAAGGACAAGCGTTGAGCCATTCAGGCCGATATAGAGATCGTAGAGATGCCCCTTCTGCACGTAGTTCGGATGAGAGGACGTACCGTCGAGCACCAGGGTTAGTCCGGTCTGGTCGGTGGGGGAACTGGTGAATTGGTAGAGCTGGGTTTGTTGCCCATTGAAGATAGGCACATAGGCGCCAATGTAAGGCGCATAGAAGACGGTGTTCGTATTCACGGCGTCCGAGCTCATGACGGGCGAGCCCGTTGAAAGGGTGAGTCGACCTTCCGGCCGCTGGGCCGTGACCCCGGAATAAACGGAGGGGATGGTCGAATAGCTCGCAGTGCCATTGCCAAACACCGCCGTGGATGGATCCGGTGTGCCGTCCTGTATGACAACGCTCGACGGTGCAATGCCGCACTGCTGGTCTGCCATCGTGCCGGTGATGGTTGCGCCCACCGTCTGGTTGCCAATCTCGATGCCGCGATAGCCTCCCGTAACTGTAATGGCGTTCGTGCCGGAATCGGTCGCTTGCTTCGACATCGTTATCGTGGTGGTCGTGAAACCCGTGACGAGCGTATCGGGCGGAATTCCGATGCCGAGAACGGGGTCCCCGAGCGCAGCGCCGTCTGTCGTGCCGACGCCCGTTATCGTGTTGCTGCCGCTGGTCAACAAACCGGTCGTGTTGATCGTGATTGCTGCGGGCACACTCGTTGACGAGCCGCAATTGACATAGGCCTTGCATCCCGGTTGAAGGTGCAACTGGTTCCGGTGGGAACGAACCATCCGCCGCCGCCATCTCCGGGACTATAGAATCCCTTCGCGAATATGCTGGCTTCTGTGTGGTTTGCGCCCATGAGGCCAGGGGTGACGTTGTCGATGTCGGCGCTAGCGCCCGTTGTCCAGAGTGCAACTGCACACAATCCCAAAATCGCGATAGCACACCGCATAGTCTTTCCCCCGACTTCGCTTGACGATCGGTTTTACAGATCGCGCTCTTCACGCGTTCCCTGTTCAAGTTGCGACTCGCGCTACTCAGGCGAGTTTGAGAGCAGATAAGGCAGCCCGCCGTTGATAGCCGGATCCTCTCCCCAAACGGCCGGATCGAAGCCCACCGGCAGTCCGGATTGCAGTTGCTGCGTGGTCAAACCGGCTACGCCAGAACCGTCGCCGCCACCAACGCCGACATCCGTTCCGCTTGTCGTGGTGTCCCAATAGTCGTCGCTCACCGTGGTGAAATTGTTCCCGAGAAATCCACCGAGCCGTCCGCCTCTAGGTGCCGATGGCGAACCGGTCGAATAGGAGGAGCCGATGGAAGAGAAGTTGTTTCCCACGAAGCCACCCACGAAACTGGACTTGCCGGCGCTTGCATTGCCCGTCGAGTAACAGTTCAAGATGGTTCCGCCGTTTGCCCCGATGAAGCCGCCCACGACGGAGTTCCCATGCTCGACTGTAGCGGAACCGGTGGAAAACGAACCGCTGACAATTCCAAGGTGGTTGCTATCGCCAAACGAGCCGATAAGCCCACCGACGACGGCGTGGTTTGCTGCCGAAACGGCGCCATGCGCTTGCGACCCGGCAATCGAAACCGCGCCTGCCCCGCCGACAAGGCCGCCGGCGTCATCGGCTGCATTGCGACCCAAGACATTCACGTTCGCGGTCGAGTCGACGATCGAACCGCCTAGGGCGACGCCAACCAAGCCGCCGACCGTCCCGCCGCCCTCGGGGCTTCCCATGGCCATGGAGACGGAACCTTGGACCGTGCTCCCGCCGACGAGGCCTTCGCTATAGCCCACAAGGCCGCCGATATAGGATGCTTGAGCGCCGATCACGCTCACCTTCTTGAGGCCAATGCTCGAAACGGCGCCGCCGGCACCGAGCGTTGAAATGAAACCAACGTTGTCATTTTCGATCGTGTCATCGATCGTGAGGTTCGAGATGGCGTTGCCCAGACCCTGCAGCGTCCCCGTGAACGTTGTCGCTATCGGGGAGGACGCATACGTCCCGTCCACGCTGGCGTCGTAATTGTTGCCAAGCGCATAGTGGCCGGACGGATCGGCGGCGATGTCGGAGGCGAGCGTGGCGACGTCGCCCGCCAGCGTGTAGCCGGCGCCGTCGATGACCAGGTTGCTGGAGAGATCCCAGAAGATCGCCCGGCCCGGAGTTTCGAACGACAGCTCACCACCCGTTCCGCCGTCATTGACAGTCAAGGTCAGCGCGCCGGGACCCGCCACGGTCAGCGGTTTGTCGAAGGTAATCGACTGATAGGCATCCAGCGTCAGCCGGCTGGCGCTCGCCCAAGACAGCGCCACTCTCAGCTCGATGTCCTTGGCCTTGACGGTAGACCGCACCTTGATGTTGGAGGCAGCCAGCATGGCTGCCAGGTCGCTCGCGTTCAGCACGGCGTTCTTGGCGGTGGCCTCGCAGACTCCCGCGGAGCAGGCGACGTTCTTAGTCGCGGCATTGGAGACGATCAGCGTCGCATTGGCCGGCGCTGCCGCCGAAGTCGCCGTCGCAACGGCGGCGCCGCAAAGGAGCAAGAGATACTGGAATCGCGCGAGGGTCATGGCCCGTTCCTCAAGAGACAGCCAAGCATACGCCTCTTTGATGCCACCTTCCACCCAGGATAAGTGTTGTGGCCTGCAGTTCTCAGCCGGGCGCGCGGCGCACCGGTGCGGGCATGATGCAGATGTCGAGGATCGGCGGCGGCGTGCGATGGTAGAATTCCGGCGCGGGATTCTTCTTCGCCGCTTTGGCCTTGGCGAAGGATTTCGACTCCGTGCGCATCACCTGAAATTTCGGCCGCTCGCTTTCCGGCATGTCGGAGGCAAGGCGTACGCGCACGATTGCGTCGCGCTTGGCGGGATCGGCGATCACGCCGTTATCGACCGCGGGATCGCCGCGCTCGAGCTTCTGCACATATTGCAGCCCATCGATGACGCGGCCGAAGGCGGTCAAGTTGCGGTCGAGCCGGCGCGGCGCTTCGCCGATGACGATGTAGAATTCGGTGGAGGCGGTGTCGGCGCCGTTGTCGCGCGCGAAGGCAAAGGTGCCGGGACAATGGATCATCCACATCCGCCCGGACTTGCGGTCGCGGCCGGCGGGAAAGCCGTCCGCATGCCCCACGTCCGGCGCGAACAGGTCGCGATTGCCGAGTGGGGTGAACAGCGGACCGCCGGCGATGGGACGGTCGAACTCCGCCTTCAGGTTCGGCCAGCGCTTGGCGATCTCGGGATCGATGGGCTTGTCCTTGGTCGAGGCAGTCGCTTCGCCCACGCCGCCCTGCGCCACGAAACCGTCGATCACGCGGTAGAACGAGAGCCCGTCATAGAAATGTGCGCGGATCAGCGCCCGCATGCGCTCGACATGGCGCGGGGCGAATTGCGGCGCCAGCTCGACGGCGACTTCGCCGTATTTGGTGTCGATCAGCACCAGGTTGTTCGGATCGACGTCGCGCCAGTCGGCGGCGGGCGGCGCATCGGCCGCTTGCGCGGCGCAGGCGATGAAGATTGCGGCCAGGGCGGCCAGGCGCATGGGCGGCATGCATTGCTCCTTCTCGAAGCATCGACAATAAAGCAAAGATGGAATCCGACACAGAGGGGGAGAAGGCGCGCGGCGTCTCGGGCGCGGCGCTGCCGACCTTGCTCTCCGTCATGTTCATCAATCTCTTGGGCTTCGGCATCGTGGTGCCGCTGCTGCCGTTCTACGGCAAGTCGTTCGCAGCACCCGCCTGGCAGATCTCGCTGGTGTTCTCGGCCTATGCCATCGGCGCCTTTTTCGGCGAGCCGTTCTGGGGCCGGCTGTCCGACCGGGTGGGCCGCAAGCCCATCTTGATCAGCACGGTGACGGGCAATTGCCTGTGCTATCTCGCCATGGCCTTCGCACCCAATGTCTATTTCGCTTTCTTCGCCCGCATTCTGGGCGGGCTGATGAGCGGCAACGGCTCGGTGATCCAGGGCTACATCGCCGACGTGACGCCGCCCGACGAGCGCTCCGGCCGCATGTCGCTGTTGGGCGCGGCGTTCAACATCGGCTTCATCGTGGGACCGGCGCTGGGCGGCTTGCTGGCGCATCCCGAGAGCGGACACGCCGGCTTCCGCATTCCGCTGCTCGTGTGCGCGGGATTGTCGGCGCTGTGCGTGACGGGGCTTGCGCTGTTCCTCAAGGAGAGCCGCGTGCATGTCGACCGCTTCAGCCGCCAGGCGAGCCGCTGGGCGGTGCTGGGCCAGGCGCTCACCCATCCGGTGATCGGCCGCCTGATGCTGGTGACGTTCCTCGCCGGCTGCGCCTTCACCGGCATCGAATCCATCTTCGGACTGTGGACGCAGGCGCGCTTCGGCTGGGGGCCGCGGCAGGTCGGCAGCGCCTTCGCGGTGGTCGGCATCGTGGCGGCGGCGTCCCAACTGTTGCTGGCGGGACGGCTGTCGCGCCGCTTCGGCGAAGCGAGGGTTTTGGCAGCGGGGCTCGGCCTCACCATGCTGTTCATGGCGCTGCAGCC
>DATCOJ010000073.1:0-4100 GCA_036564785.1 Rhizomicrobium sp.
GCGACACCTTCCCCCACAAGGGGGGGAAGGGGAAGCAACAACCGGAAAAACAACCCATGGCCTCTCTTGTTCTCAGCATCGCCGATTCGGCGATCGGCTCGAGCGTGCTCGGCTCCGGCTTCTCGATTTTCGGCGCCGCCATAACCGGCGCGGAAATCGGCGGCGCCATCGGCACCATCATCGGCACGGAGATCGACAATCTCCTGGCGCCCGGCACCCACTACACCCGCAAATCGCCGCGGCTGTCGGACGTCAACATCCAGGCCTCGACCGAAGGCGCGCCGATTCCGCGTCTCTACGGCCGCGTGCGCGTGGCGGGGCAGCTGCTGTGGGCCACCAAATTCAAGGAGACGGTGCTCAAGAAGGACCAGTCGAGCGGAGGCGGCAAGGGCGGTCCCAAGGTCACCGCCACCGAGATCGACTACAAATACTCGATCTCCTTCGCGGTGGGCCTGTCGGCCGGCATCGTCAGCAAGATCGGCCGCGTCTGGGCCGACGGCAATCTGATCGACATCTCGAAATTCACCACCCGCTTCCATGCGGGCGACGAAGCCCAATCTGAAGACCCGCTGATCCTGGAGATCGAAGGCGAGGGCAACACGCCCGCCTATCGCGGCCTCGCCTATATCGTGTTCGAGGACATGGACCTCACCAGTTTCGGCAACCGCATTCCGCAATTGTCGTTCGAGATCATCCGCTCCCTCGCCCCGGGCAATCCCGACGCGCTGGAGAACCGCCTGGGCGCGGTGGCGCTCATCCCCGGCGCCGGCGAGTTCGTCTATGCGACCGAAGTGGTCACCGCCGACGACGGCAAGGGTTCGACCGTGCCGCAGAACGCGCACAATGCCAGCGGCACCGCGGACATCGTCGCTTCGCTCGACGAGCTCGAGGCGCTGGCGCCCAATCTGGCGGCGGCCTCGCTGGTGGTGGGCTGGTTCGGCAACGATCTGCGCTGCAGCGAAACCTTGATCAAGCCTGCCGTCGAGATCGACAAGAAGAAGACCTATCCGGAGACCTGGGTGGTGAACGGCGTCGAGCGCGAGGCCGCGACGGTGGTGAGCCAGGTGAACGGAGTGCCCGCCTATGGCGGCACGCCGTCGGACCAAACCGTGGTGGCGGCGATCCAGAATTTGAAATCGCGGGGCTTGCGCGTCCTGTTCTGCCCGTTCCTGTTCCTGGACATTCCAGCCGGCAATACGCTGGAAGATCCTTACACCGGTGCGGCGAGCCAGCCGACCTATCCCTGGCGCGGGCGCATCACCTGCGATCCCGCGCCCGGCGTTGCCGGCAGCCCGGACCAGACCAGCGCCGCGGCTGACCAGGTGAGCGCCTTCTTCGGCGCCGCCACGCCGTCGGACTATTCCGTAGACGGAACGGTTGTGTCCTGGACGGGCGGCGACGACTGGGGCTACCGCCGCATGGTGCTGCATTATGCGCATCTCTGCGCCGCGGCCGGCGGGGTCGATACCTTCCTGATCGGCTCGGAGCTGCGTGGGCTTACCCACGTGCGCGACAGCGCCGCCACCTATCCCGCCGTCGCGGCGCTGAAGGCGCTGGCGGCGGACGTGCGCGCCATCCTCGGCGGCGCCACCAAGCTCGGCTATGCGGCGGACTGGAGCGAATACAACAACCATCAGACGGGCGACGCGCCCGGCGCGCTGCTGTTCAACCTCGATCCGCTGTGGAGCGACGCCAACATCGATTTCGTCGGTATCGACAATTACATGAAATTGTCGGACTGGCGGGACGGCACCGGCCATCTCGACTACGACGCGGTGAACGGCCCCACCGACATCCACGATGCCGATTATCTGAGCGGCAACATCCGCGGCGGCGAGGATTACGACTGGTACTATGCCAGCCAGGGCGATCGCGATGCGCAGACCCGCACCGACATCACCGACGGTCTCGGCAAGCCTTGGGTGTTCCGCCAGAAGGATCTGTGGAGCTGGTGGAGCAATCCGCATTACGACCGGCCCGATGGAAGCGAAGCCGCGACGCCGACCGCTTGGGTGCCGCAAGGAAAGCCGCTCGTCTTCACGGAGCTGGGCTGCCCCGCGGTGGAGAAAGGCTCCAACCAGCCCAACGTGTTCTTCGATCCCAAATCGAGCGAGAGCGCGCTGCCCTACTATTCCAACGGCCAGCGCGACGATCTCATCCAGCGCCGCTTCCTGGAGGCGCATCTGAAATTCTGGAGCGATCCGGCCAACAATCCGGACTCCACCGTCTATTCCGGCACCATGGTGGATGCGAACGACATCTATCTGTGGAGTTGGGACGCCCGACCGTTTCCTTTCTACCCGGCCCGGGCCGATGTGTGGGGCGACGCCGCGGATTATCGCCTCGGCCATTGGCTGAACGGCCGGCTGGGCGCGGTGCTGCTGCCCGACCTGGTCGCAGCCCTGTGCGAGGATGCGAGCTTCGGCGCCATCGACGTCTCCAACATCGAGGGCATCGTCACCGGCTTCGCGGTCACCGACACGATGAGCGCGCGCGACGCGCTCTTGCCGCTCTCGGCCGCCTATTTCTTCGACGCCGCCGAGAGCGAAGGCGAAATCAAATTCGTGGCGCGGGGCCGGCCAAATCCGTCGCAGCTGTCGGAATCCGACTTGGTCCTGATGGAAGGCAAGGACGGTTTAGGTTTCTCCCTCACCCGGGCGCAGGAAACCGATCTGCCCAACGCCTCGCGCATCGCCTATATCGACGTGGATTCCGACTATCGCCAAGCGGTGGCGGAAGCGCGGCGCCTGATCGGCGCGTCGGATCGCGTGGCGCAATCGGGCCTGCCCATCGTGATGGACCAGGGCCAGGCCATCGGCATCGGCGAGCGGCTGCTGCAGGACGCCTGGGTCATGCGCGAGAGCGCCACCTTCGCGCTGGCGCCGTCCAAACTGGCGCTCGATCCGACCGACGAAGTGTTGCTCGAGGCGGGCGGACGTTCGCGTCGCCTGCGCCTGACCGAGATCGGCGATGCCGGCGCGCGCAGCATCCGCGCCGTCGCCACCGATCCTTCGATCTATGAGCAGATCGTCGGGCCGTCGCGCGCGCCCGGCGCGATGCAGAGCCTCTCCGATACCGGCCGCGCGCTGGCCGCCTTCCTCGATCTGCCCTGGCTTACGGAGGATCAGGCGCAATGGGACCCGTATGCCGCGGCCTTCGCGGCGCCGTGGCCCGGCGCAGTGCTCATCTTCTGCAGCGCCGGAGATTCGAACTACCTGCTCGACACCACGCTCACCAAGCCCGCCTCCATCGGGGAAACCACCGCGGATTTCGCCTCGGGGCCATCGTGGCGCTGGGACGTGGAGAATGAATTGAAGATCGCGCTCTATGACGGCAGCAGTCTTTCCTCGCTGGACGATCTCTCGGTGCTCGGCGGCGCCAATGCACTGGCGATCCAGAATGCGGACGGCGAGTGGGAGGTGCTGCAATTCGCGCAGGCCGAGCTGACAGCTCCGGGCGAATGGACTTTGACGCGGCTGCTGCGCGGGCAGGGCGGCACGGAAGGCGCCATGCGCGATCCCGTGCCCACCGGCGCACGCGTGGTCATCCTCGACGATGCGCTGAAGCAGCTGGCGCTGTCGCAGAGCGAATACGCGCTGCCGTTCAACTATCTGTGGGGGCCGCAGGGCAAGCCGCTTTCCGATCCCGCGTATCAGGGCGCGGCGCTGCAGTTCAAGGGCGTCGGCTTGCGGCCGCTGTCGCCGGTACAGCTGCGCGCGGTCTATGCGAGCGGCGGCGACCTGCTGCTGTCCTGGCTCCGGCGCGACCGCGATCCGGCCAGCGACGGCTGGGACCAGGTCGAGATTCCGATGAGCGAAGCTTCGCAATCGTATGACGTCGAGATCCTCGACGGCGGCGGAGCCGTTGTTCGAACCTTCGCCTCGCTGCCTTCGCCGAGCGCGACATACAGCGCGGCCGAGATCGCGAGCGATTTCCCGGGCGGCTTGCCGTCGCCGTTCCGCTTCACGGTCTACCAGCTCTCCTCCGTCTCCGGCCGGGGGGCGGGGAGAACGGGAAGCGTATGGTTGACCTAAAGAATCTTCTCCTTCCCCCCTTGTGGGGGAAGGTGGCTGGCGAGTTGCGCGTGAGCGCAACGAAGC
>DATCOJ010000074.1:0-45735 GCA_036564785.1 Rhizomicrobium sp.
CGAGGCCCATTGGCCCATCGAGGCACGCCGCCTGGTGGCGCTCGGCCGCTTTCCCCATCGACCGGCCCTCGCGCCGCTTTCGCCTGCCGACGATGCCGCCGTCGACGAAGCGCTTGCCCGCTGCGACGCGGAGCATTTGGCGCGACGCCGGATGGACGAACTCTCCGCCGGCGAAAGTGCCCGTGTGCTCATGGCGCGCGCGCTCGCGGTCGCAGCGCCGATCCTGCTGGTGGATGAGCCGGCGGCGCATCTCGATCCCGCCCATCAGCTCCGCCTGATGGAGCTCCTGCGCGCCGAAGCGGCACGCGGCACCGCCGTCGTCGTCACCCTCCACGATCTCTCGCTCGCCTCGCGCTATTGCGACGAGGTCGTGGTGCTGCACGAGGGCAGGGTCGCCGCCCGCGGGCCGGCCGCGACAGCACTCACCGACGAAACCTTGGCCGCCGTCTTCTCCATCAAGGCGCGGCGCACGGGCGAGGCTCTCATTCCCTGGCAAAGCGTTTAGTCTTTGCAACCTTCCGGCGGAGCCCGCGCATGGCCAAGCATCACCATCATGACGACGAAGACGGCGACGACGAAGGCTACAAGCACGCGCTCTACGAGCTGCAGGTCGAGCTGGTAAAGCTGCAGCGCGAGTTGATCGCCGACGGCACCCGCGTTCTGGTCATCCTCGAGGGGCGGGACGCGGCCGGCAAGGACGGCACCATCAAGCGCCTGACCGAGCACATGAGCCCGCGCGAAACCCGCGTCTACGCGCCAGGCAAGCCCTCCAGTCGCGAGGAGACGCAGTGGTACTTCCAGCGCTTCGTTCCGCTCCTGCCGGCGGGGCAGGAATTCGTGGTGTTCAACCGCTCCTGGTACAACCGGGCCGGCGTCGAGCGCGTCATGGGCTTCTGCAGCGACAAGGAAGCGGAGGAATTCTTCGAGTCGGTTGTTCCGTTCGAGGAAATGCTGGCGCGCGGCGGCATGGAGATCCGCAAATACTATCTAGACATTTCCAAGCACGAGCAGAAGAAGCGGCTGGAGGCGCGCCGCGACAGTCCGCTGAAGCAGTGGAAAATCTCGCCCATTGACCAGGCGGCGCAAAAGAAGTGGAAGGCCTACAGCAAGGCGCGCGACGAGATGCTCCGCCGCACCAGCCATCCCAACGGACCGTGGAAGATCGTACGTGCGGACGACAAAAAGCCGGCCCGCCTCGGGCTCATCCGCGATCTGCTCAGCGGCTTCGACTACAAGGGCAAATCGAAGAAGCTCGCGTCGGCCGATCCGGAGATCGTGTTTCCCTGGTCGCCGGCCGACGCCGACAGGGTCGAGAAGTAGATGGATTGCGTCTTCAGCCGGAGCCGTCGCGCACACTCCGCGCGTCTCCGGCACGCAGCATGATCGCCGCGAATCCGGATCCCACCGTGGTCAGGATCATCGGCGCGAGCTGGAAGAATTGATCGCCGCGCTGGCGGAACACGATGCGCAGATAGTGGCCCGCCACCGAGGGTCCGAAATTCACCAGGATGTTGAGCAGCGAGCGGATGTAGCCGAAGCAGAGGTAGATCACCGCCGCTGCGACGATGGACAGGATGATCCCCGAGGCTGCCGCCACTGCCGCGAAGCCGATCGCGGAAACGGGCCGCGCCGGCTTGATCAGCGCGAGCACGAGCAGAATGGCGGCGGCCGGGGCCAGCAGCCAGTCGAAGGCCATCGGTGCCCAGGCCAAAAGTGCGGCAATCGCTTTCAGCATGTCCCCTCCTGCCGGTGAATCGTAGCGCAGGGCGGCGCGCCGTGCACAGCCCGCGGGCCGCCATTGAGCGGGCGCGTTTGTGCGCTGCGGCAGACGCCGCCGGCCGACCCCGCTTTCCGCTCAACTATTGGCTGTAATGTCTCGACTATTACTATGGTTTTATTAAAGGCTTCAAGCATCGAAAAGTAGATTGCCAAAGAAGCTCCGGTCTGGTTACTGTCGCGCGTCAAGGGGCCACCACCAACCCGTCTTGGAGGGACTTCCGGCATGAACACCCGAATCGCATCGCTGGCACTGCTGGCGGCATCTGTTACCGCGTCGTTCGCTGCGACGGCCGCGACAAACAGCGTCGACCCCTGGAGCGGCGCCAAGCCCAGGTTCGTGACGCTGCCCAACAACTTTCCCGGGCACGTCGCCCCCATCCATCCGCCCGCCAACGTCACGCAATGGAACGGCAGCTTCGTCGATCACGGCGGCCACACCATCACCTACACCATGATCGGCACCAATCCGGCGACAAACAACGCGCCGTCCACCATTCCCGTGGTGCTGATTCCGATCCGAATGGTCTATGGCGCCTCGAACGGCAACATGACATTCGATCCCAACACCAAGATCCTGCCGAACGGCAAGTCGGTGACCAACAACACGCTCGACTCGCCGATCTTCAAGACCGGCGTCGATTTCGTCCAGGGCGGAACCGATCTCGGCAACACCCAATATGTCGACGCCTATCAGCGCGGCAATTTCTGGTCCTCGGTCGCCACCAACAGCAACTATCACGTCCTGTTGGGCAGCCCCACCGTGCTCGCCGAGCAGCAGATCAATGTCAGCGTGCTGCAGGGCCGCGTGATGAAGAACCCGTTCGGCCCCAGCAAGGTCGGCACCATGGGCATCAACGCCTTCGACAGCAAGCTGCAGACCATCATCCACAACTTCGCCGGCACGATTAATCCGGGCGTGCTGCCGGTGTTCATCACCTACAACGTCTTCCTCACCCAGGGCGGCTGCTGCATCGGCGGCTACCACAGCTCCAACGGCAGCCAGCCGGCCGGCCAGACCTATGCCTACGCCACCTACGTGACCGATGCCGGCTCGTTCTCGCAGGACGTCTCCGCCCTGTCGCACGAGATCGGCGAGTGGATGGACGATCCCTTCGTGAACAACGCCGTCAACTGCAACGACAACAGCATCATGGAGAACGGCGATCCGCTGGAGGGCGGGCCCAACTACGGCGGCTTCCCCTACAGCCTCAACGGCTTCACCTACAATCTGCAATCGCTGGTCTTCATCGGCTATTTCGGCGCGCCGCCCAGCACCTCGGTCCACAGCTGGCTCAGCTTCCAGAACGACGAGCACAGCGTCTGCCCGGGACAGTGAACCGGGTTCGCGCGGTTCATACCGACGTCGAGGGCCCCGATCGCAAGACCGGGGCCCTTGAAATTCAGGGATTTTGAGCGGCGCTCTTCGCGGCCATGCGCAGGCCCGCCTGAACCTCGTTCTCGAGCGCATTCAGGAACCGCGAGCGGTCCCGTTTATCGAGGCCGGCATTGTAGGTCTCGCCGCCGGTTGCTTCCCGGATGTGACGCTGCAGATCGCGCATCCCCAGAGCCATGCCGATGCCGCGTTCTGTGAAGGCCGTGCCCGACGGTCCCAGCACCCGGGCGCTTTTCTTCAGGCAGCGCGAGGCGAGAAGGATGTCGGCGGTGATCGCGATGTCGCCTTCGGCGATGTGCTCGACGATCCAGTCGTCGGCCGCATCGGCGCCCTCAGCCACGACGACGTGATGGAAGACGGGATAGGCGCTCGGCCGCAATCCGCCATTGCTGACGAGGTGGACGCTCAGCCCGTGACGCGCGGCCACGCGCTCCACTTCCTGCTTCACCGGGCAGGCATCGCCATCGACGAAGATCTCGACCACGGGTGCCCGCTAGGCTGCCCGCCGCGATTGGCCGCGATGGAATGGTCGCTTGCGCTTATAGACGGCGGGGTTCGGCTTGCCGGGCTTGGCCTTTCCGGGCCGTGCCTCCAGCGCCGCCGGTCTCGGTCCGACGACCGTGAGCGGCCGCTTGGTCAGCCTCTCGATATCGCGCAGGAACTCGTGCTCCGAGGCGTCGCAAAAGGACAGCGCAATACCCGAATTGCCCGCCCGTGCGGTGCGCCCGATGCGGTGCACGTAGCTTTCCGGCTCGTTCGGCAGCTCGAAATTGATCACATGGGTCACCCCGTCCACGTCGATGCCGCGCGCCGCGATGTCGGTCGCCACCAGCACGCGCGCGCGGCCCGAGCGGAACCGCTCCAGCGCCTGCTGGCGGGCGTTCTGAGACTTGTTGCCGTGGATGGCGTCCGTGGAAACGCCGGCGCGATCCAGATGGTCGCTCACCCGGTTGGCATGGTGCTTGGTGCGGGTGAAGACGAGGACGCGGGCAAGCGCGGGATCTTTCAGCAGATCGGTCAGCAGCGCGCGCTTGTTGGCGCTCTCCACGAAGAACACCCGCTGTTCCACCAGGTCCACCGTCACCGCCTGGGGCGTTACTTCCACGCGCACCGGCTGGTGCAGCATCTCGTTGGCGAGTCTGGCAATATCGCCGGGCATCGTCGCGGAAAACAGCTGCGACTGCCGCTTCCTCGGCAGCATGGCCACGATCTCGCGCACGTCGCGAATGAAGCCCATGTCGAGCATGCGGTCGGCTTCGTCCAGCACGAAATGCCTGACCTCGTCCAACCTCACGTGCTGTTGCCGCACGAGATCGAGCAGCCGGCCCGGCGTGGCGACGAGAATGTCCACGCCGCGCGCCATCGCCTTCACCTGAGCGCCTTGCCCCACGCCACCGACAATGACCGTGTGCCGCAAGCCCAGGTGCCGCCCATAGGTGGCGAAGCTCTGATCGATCTGGATCGACAGTTCGCGGGTCGGCGCCAGGACGAGCGCGTGCGCCGAGCGCGCGGCAATGGGATGCTGCGGCTTGCCGAGCCGTTGGAGGATGGGCAGGGCGAAGGCCGCCGTTTTGCCGGTGCCGGTCTGGGCGATTCCCAGCAGGTCGCGTCCTTCCAGCAGAAGCGGAATGGCCCGGGTCTGGATCGGCGTGGGCTGGGTGTAGCCGGCTGCCGCAAGGGCGCGGCATAGCGGCTCGGAAAGTCCGAGTTCCGAAAAAGCAGAATTGGTCACGTATCGATATCCTTATGCGCCCGGCGTCTCGTGCCCGATAGGCATGAGACGCAGTGAAGCGGTTTACCGCCTTCCACGCGCACCTGGAGACAACGGAGATTGAGAAAACGATCCCGGATGACAGGCCAGCCAAAAAACCGGCGCGTCGCGCGATCCCGGAGATCAGCGCCACACATGGGGCTTGGCGGTGCGAAAGTCAATGTCCCGGCCAAGAGAGGGCCGTCGCCCGCTTCGTGTTGCGCATTTCGTCACGTGCGGGACCGCGCTCTTCGTGTTAGCCAAAGTGGGAGGCGGCCGATTCGGCGAGGACCCTCATGCATGACCTGTTGGACGCACTGCTGCTCGGCATTGTCGAGGGCTTCACCGAGTTCCTGCCCATTTCCTCGACCGCGCATCTCCTGATCGCCGAGCGGCTGCTGGGCCTTTCCGGCGCCCGCTGGGAGGCCTTCACCATCGTCATCCAGCTGGGCGCGATCCTGGCGGTGGTCGCCGCCTATTGGCGCAAGTTCGTTCACGTGCTGCGCGGCCTGCCGAACGATCCGCAATCGCGCCAGTTCGTGCTGGCGGTGGTGGTGGCGTTCCTGCCGGCCGCAGTGGCGGGCGTGCTGTTGATCAAGACCATCAACGCCGTGCTGCTCGATCCCACCATCGCCTTGCCGGTGATTGCGGCCACCATGGCCATCGGCGGCGCCGTGATTTTGATCTTCGAGCGCATCGCGCCCAAGCCCCGCTTCCATGACGGCGATCACCTGCCACTGCGGAAGGCGCTGGAGGTGGGATTGTGCCAGGTGCTGGCGATCCTGCCCGGCGTGTCGCGCTCCGGCGCCACCATCCTCGGAGGCGAACTGCTCGGCATCGAGCGCAAGGCAGTGGCGCACTTCACCTTTTATCTCGCCGTGCCGACTATGCTGGGTGCGGCGGTGTTCGAGCTCTACAAGAAGTGGTCGGAGTTGTCGGTCAATGACGCACCCACCATCGCGCTCGGCTTCGCGGTGTCGTTCTTCGTCGCCTATTTCGTGGTGCGAGGATTCATCGGCTTCCTCAGCCGCTACGGACTGAAGCCGTTCGGCTGGTATCGCGTGATCCTGGGGCTGGTGCTGTTCAGCGCGCTGCTGGCGACCCGCTGACCCGCTCATAGGCCTGGGTCTCGTACTGGCCCTTGCGTCGGAAGCGCCACAGATAGGCCGGCAGGATCGCCTCCATGGAATCCGGCACGATGCCGAGATCGTCGAGCGTCAGCGCGCCGGGCGCCACCACGTTGTCCGTCTTGAGGAAGGTCACCTGATCCGGCGTCAACAGCTTGCCGGGCAGGAACTGCAGGAAGAAGGCCTGAATATTGGCGAGCGCGAAAGGCAGCGGGAGGAGCAGCCGCTTGCGTCCGCTCTCGCGCAGGATGATCTCGAGCATCTGCTTGAAGGAATAGACCACCGGCCCGCCCAGTTCGTAGGTCATGCCGCGCGTCGCCGGGTCGTCGACGCAGCGCACGATCGCCGCCGCCACGTCGCCGACATAGACCGGCTGGAACTTCGTGTGGCCGCCGCCGATCAGCGGCAGCATCGGCAGGAAGCGGGCGAGGTTGGCGAATTTGTTGAAGAAATCGTCCTCCGGTCCGAACACGAGCGACGGCCGCAGGATGGTGGCGCCGGGGAATTCCGCGCGCAGCACGATCTCGCCTCGCGCCTTACTGCGCGCATAGGCCGATTCCGACTCCGGGCTGATGCCGGGGGTGGAGATATGAACGAATGTGCCGACACCCGCTTCCCGAGCCGCACGGGCGATCGTCCGCGGCGCCTCGACATGGATCGCCTCGAAGTTCTGCCCGGCGCCCGCCGGATTGAGGATGCCCACCAGGTTCACCACGGCGTCCGACCCGGCCACGGCGCGGGCCACATCATCCGAGTTGGTGACGTTGGCGCGCATCAGCTGGATCTGGCCGACATGGCCCATGGGCAGCAGATAGGTGGCCAAATTCGGCTTGCGCGCCGGCACCCGCAGGCGCGGGCCCGCGCCACCCTTGGCCAGCGCCTGCACCGTGTGGCGGCCGATGAAGCCCGCCCCGCCGAACACCGTGACCAGCCGGTCGATCATGCTGCTACCACCCGATTTTCGTCGCCGTGTCATAGCGAAGCCCAGGGAGCGGGCATAGGGCGAAAAACGCCGCGCCGCCCCTCACGGCCAGTGCAAACGGGGCGGCGGCTCGCCTAGAGTCCGACTCCATTCGCGTCGCGAGGACGAGTGCCATGTTTGGAGCCGAGTGGTTGAGCGGGCTGGCCATGGACCTGACCGCCTCGGGCCTGCTGCTGGGGGCGGGGTTCGTGGTCGGCCGCTACCGGGAGCGCAAGCGCCAGCAGGGCCGGGCGCTCACCGAGTACGATTTCTACCCCTATGTGGCCACGCCGGAGAAATTCGCCGAGTTCAGCCTCAAGGATTTCCGCCTCGCCATGCACTATTTCCTGCGCAATCTCGACCGGCGGGCGGCGCGGCAGCTGATCTTCATCGGCGAGCAGAATGCCGTGCGCCAGCAGCTGAGCGAGGCCGAGGGCCGCGCCTATGAGCGGCTGCTCGCCAAGTATCAAGGCGACGACGTTGCCGACGACAGCCAGGAATTCCTGGAGAACTACCGCAATATCGCCCGGCTGATCGGCCGCACCTTTCCCAACATGGGAATCGAGGTTCTGGTGCACGATCTGTCCAACCCCACCCATTCCATCGCCGCCATCGAAGGCGGCGAAGTGACGGGCCGCGTGCACGGCATGGGCACGACGACGCTCCTGGTTGACCTCATGCGGCGGGTGAACCTGAAGCAGGACAAGCTGAACTACGAGCTCGATATCGGCGCGCGTCGTTTCAAATGCACCACCATTCCCATTCTGCGCAAGGAGTTCGGCGTGGTCGGCGCGATCTGCATCAATATCGACATCAACTACATCCGCGACCACGTGCTGGCGACGCCGGAGCGCATCGCGGAGTTCTTCCAGAACTACTGCCGCACCGACATGCGTCTGGACGAGAACATCCTCAGCAAGGAGGAATACAAGCGCGCGCTGGCCGGCAAGAAACACTTCCGCGACTTCGCGGTTCAAGCGGGTTGAGGGCGGTCATGTTCGAACATCCCATCGACGACCTCGTCGTCGTCATCGTCAGCACTCTGATAAGCTGCGGCTTCAGCTATCTCATCGCGCGCTTGACCTTGCGCGAGGACGCCAAGGGAAAGAGCTATGTCCATGCCGACACGCTCTATCTCACCATCCTGCAGCTTTATCTCGAGCATCCCGAATTCGGGCTGAAGGAGAACACGGCCGACTACGCCCGCGCCTTCGCCGGCGTTGACGCCCAGCGCTATGCGGCCTTCGCCGCGCTGGTGCACGACTTCCTCGAGACCGTCTTCGATCTTTTCCACGATCCGAAGACCGGTACGATCAATCCGCAATGGGCGCGCATCTTCGCGCACCATGCGCAACTGCATGCGGCATGGCTGGCCGATCATCCCGAGGCCTTCGAGCCGGGCTACGTTGCTTTCGTCCGCGCGGCAAATGCTTGAGCACAACGATGAAACCGTGCGTCGCGTGGTTGTTCCTCAGTCTCTTGCCAACGTGTGCGCTGGCCCAGGAGTTTGAGGAAGCGACTGCCGCCAAGAGTCTTAGATTCGACGCGCCAGACGGACACTATCAGACTTGGTCCGGCGAAGTTTCCTGCCCCGTCAATGCAATTCGCGGCGTTGCTCATTTCGAACGCTATGGTCGGCCGACGACGGTTTGGCATCCCGGCATCGTAATTTTCGTACGCGCTGGCGAAGGACGTGCAGAGCGTCACGTCCGGCTCGCCTTCCACGCTCGCAAGTACCGCCCGCCCTTTACAGTGGATCTGGACTCCGGACTGGACGACGCGCGGACGCTGGGGCACGCGACTTTTCGGATTCGACCGGGTTCCGACAACGGTTTCTCGTTTCTGATCTACTGGAATGCAAGCGGCGAAGTTGCGGCTGAAGTTGGAGGCGAGCACCACACACTTCGCATCGGCAAGCGGCCAGACCGGATTCAGATCAATGGCACCACCGGTGCAGGAACGGTTGGATTCCAGTTCGGACATGTCTCGGAAGGAGAGCACGACGAGTGCAAACCGATCGCCTGACGAGTCTGCTTCGCTGTCGGTCAGCCCTTGACGTATTTCCGTTCGCCGCTCACCGGATCGAGCCACACCGAAACCGGCTGGCCGGTTTCGTCGTCGATGAAGCGCTCGGCCGTCCTGGTCCAGCCGGGTCCGGGTGCAGCACCTTCTATGGGCTTGTAGCGCACCCGTTCGTAGACAATCGACAGCACGACGACCGCACCCCAGAACAGGAACACGAAACCCGGCGTCACGCCGGCCAGCAGCGCCACGATGCCGCAAATCGCCGCAAGCGCGCCGATCCCGATCACGACGTTACGCAGCATCGTCAGGCTCCAGGACAGCGGCCGTGCCATAGGCCACGATCTCGCTCATGTATTGTCCGATCTCGGAGGAATCGAAGCGCATCATCACGACGGCATTGGCGCCCATCAGCGTCGCGTTCTTCACCAGCCGATCTATCGCCTGGCGCCGCGTCTCCTCGAGAAGCTGCGTGTATTCGTGGATCTCGCCGCCGGCGATGGAGCGCAGACCCGCGATGATGTTGCCGCCGAGGCCGCGGGAACGCACCACTACGCCGAACACCTGGCCCAGCGTCTTCACGCGGCGCTGGCCCGGAACATTCTCCGTCGTCGTCACCAGCATATGGTCCCCTCCCGAGGCCTCTTTCCCCATCATATGGGGGCGATCGCGCCCGAAAACAGGGTCATTCCTTCTTGCCGGCAGGCACTTCGCAGGTGCGGCCGCAGAGATAGCGCGGGAATCCCGCCGGTGCGACGTGCGTGGGCGCAGCAACCTGCGTTCCTCCAGCCGGGCAGTCCCGCTTGCGCGCGCACCAGATGAAGGGTCCCGCATCGCTGTCCACGGTCACCGCGCCGGCGGAATTGAGGTTCCAGGCCCGCACGTTTGTCGCCCCCGGCACCAGGATGTCGGTGAAGGTGGCCGTGGCGATGTCGAGCAGGAAGCTGTGCACGGCGCCGTCCTCGTCGACCCATTGCCCCACTGTCTGCCCATTGTCGTTGATCCCTTCCAGGACGGTTCCGGTATCGGTGTCGCTCACATAGAACACCACCAGGATCTGATTGCCCTGGACGACGAATCCTTGCTGCGGCGGCTGGAAGAACCCACCGACCACGACGTTGTCGCTGTTGATGCCTTCGCCGTCGCTCGCCTGGTGCACGACCGGAATGCGGACTTCGTGCAAGAGCCGGCCGCGGCGTCCGACGAACGCCACCGCTTCGTGGTCGCCCGAATCCCAGAAGGTGCCGGCGAACTTGTTCTGCGAATTGTTGATTCCCTGGGAGCGGCCGAACAGCGGTTGGCCGTTCACGGTGACGCTCTCGACATTGCCGTTCGGGCGCCGCTCGAAGATGGGCTGGTCGGCGGTGGTGCCGTTCTGCGAATTGGAGAAGCCCGTGATGTAGCCGTTGTTGTTGATGGCACGGGCCTCGGTGCCGCCGCTGCCGGCATCGAAGGTGCTGTAGCTGCCGTCGAGCGTGCCGAAGAAGGCATGCTCGATGCCGTCGTCCTGGCCGATGAAGCTGCCGGCGATGGTGTTGGCGTCGTTGATGCCGAACACCGTCGTGGCGCTGGAGCCGGGGACCGGGACGACAGGGATGAGCACCGCCGCCAGCGCCGGCGCGACGCCCGCGGCCAGGGCGAGACATCCCAACAGAACATGGGCCAGGATACGCATGGCACTCCCTCTCTTTGGCTCGCCGCTCGACGGGGGAATTTTAGCACGCCGGCACCGCCGGGTTGCAGTCTCTAGCGGAAGAAGATCCGCGCCGGGCCGGCCGCGGGGGAATCGGTTTTGCAGGGGTGCCTCGCCAGCCATGCCGTCTCCGTTGACTGAAGCGGCCGGCGCCCATATGTATCCCGGCCCGATCCGTGCCCAGATGGCGGAATTGGTAGACGCACTAGTTTCAGGTACTAGCGCTCACAAGGCGTGGAGGTTCGAGTCCTCTTCTGGGCACCAGCCTTCGCTCGCGATAGCGAGGGAAGGCTGCCCTCCGGAGCCTTGGCGAAGGAGGGCCGGTGATGCGTCCGCGAGCTTCGGCTGGCTTACGCCCCTCGCGTCTCCAAGCATGAGTTGACTATTTGAGAGGGGCGACGGATGCACTACGTCTATCTGCTGAACAGTATTGCGCGCCCAGAACAGCGGTATGTCGGGTTTACAGCTGACCTGAAGACGCGTTTCAAGTCTCACAATGCGGGCAAATCTGTTCACACCGCGAAATACCGACCGTGGAAGCTCGCCGTCTACACTGCTTTCAGCGACGAACGCAAAGCTCGCGAGTTCGAGTACTACTTGAAGACGGGTTCTGGAAAAGCGTTCGCCACAAAGAGATTGTGGTAGTGGACCTGCGAATGAAATTTCGAAGCAGCGAAAGTGCCAAACCTAAGGGCCGGGCCTCCGGCACCTGCCTGTGCGGCGCGGTGGAGATCGAGATCGACGTGCCGGCGTTCTGGGCCTGGCACGATCACTCCGCTGCCAGCCGCCGGGCGCACGGCGCCGCCTACGCCACCTATATCGGCTGCTGGCGAAAGCATGTGCGCGTGACCAAGGGCAAGAAGAGCATCGCCCGCTTCGAGGACGCCAAGACCAATTCGGTGCGCAGCTTCTGCACACGCTGCGGCACGCCGCTGATCTACGAGCGCAGGCGCTCGGCGCACATGATCAACCTGCCGCGCGCCCTGTTCGCCGGGCGCACCGGACGCGAGCCGCGCTACCATCTGAACATCGACGAGCTGCAGGACTGGACTTACACCGGCAAGCCGCTGGTGCCGCTCAAGGGATATCCCGGCGTGGTGTGGGAGCGTCCCAAATCGCGCAAGCGTCCTAAGCCGGAGATGCCGTGAGGCACGGAGCCCGGGCTGCCGTCAGCGACTCTCGGCAAGTTCCTCCAGCCGCGTCGCCAGCTGGTTGAGCTCCCATTTCCGCGCCAGCGCCGCGGCCTTGTCCCAGCTCGGCGTTTGATCGGCGAGCGGCGGCAACGGCGCTTTCGCATTCATGGTGGCGATCGAGCGGAACAGCCGCAGCTCGTCGGCGTGGCCCTCGAACCGGCCGGCGCGAAGCATGGCTTCCAGCGTGCCGAAAGTCTGCAGCAGACGCGCGGCGCCGATTGCGCCCACGCCCGGCGCCCCCGGCAGCTTGTCGGAGGGATCGCCGCGCAGCGCGATGAAGTCCGGCACCTGCTTGGGCTCGACGCCATAGCGCGCGCGCACTTCCGCCGGGCCGATCCGCTCCATCTCGCCGCCGCGGATGGGATACAGAATGGTGGTCTTGTCGGAAGCCAGCTGAAACGTGTCGCGATCGCCGCTCGCCACCAGCACCGTGCCGCCGCGGCGCTCCTCGGCCTTGGCGGCGGCAGCAAGAAAATCGTCGGCCTCGTAGCCGCGTCCTTTGGCGTTGGCAAAGCCGCACGCCGCGACGACCTTGGGGATCGTCGCCAGCTGCTCGACCAGCGCATCGTCGAATTCGCGCCCGCTTTGATAGGCGGCGTACGCCTTGTGGCGATAGGTTTCGACCTCCAGCGTGTCCCAGCCCACGATGACGGCGCGCGGCTGCTCGCTGCGATAGAGCCGCAGCAGCATGTTGGCGAAACCCAGAATGGCGCCGGCAGGCCTGCCGTCCTTCATCGCAATCGATTTCGGCAGAGCGTGATAGGAGCGGTGGGCGAAAGAGTCGCCGTCGATCACCAGCAGCGGCCGCCGCGGACTCTTCGCTGGCCGCGCACGCGGCTTTGCGGCAGTTTTGCTCTTGCGTGAGCCCGGCACTGGCGGGTTTCGTTTCATTTTCGACGTGTCCTTGAGCACGATCCAGGCCGGCGCGTGGTCGCTGGCATTCGCCGCGCCGCGAACGGTCCGGTCCACGCCCGCATCGGACAGGCGCGCGGCTGTCTCCGCGTTCAGCAGCAAATGGTCGAGCCGCAAGCCGGCGTCCCGCGGCCAGCGGTTCCGCATGTAGTCCCAGAACGTATACATCGGTTCGTCGGGATGGAGAGTGCGCACGGCATCGACCCAGCCCTGGCGAAGCAGCCGCTGGAACGCCGCCCGGCTCTGCGGCTGGACCAGCGCATTCTTCGCGTAGGACGTGGTCGGATAGATGTCGCGCTCCGTGGGGACCACATTGTAATCGCCGGCGAGCACGACCGGCGCGCCTGAGGCATATAGCGTCGCGGCATGCTTCGCCAGCCGCTCCATCCAGGTAAGCTTGTAGTCGAATTTCGGTCCTGGCTGCGGATTGCCGTTCGGCGCGTAGAGCGAAGCGACGAGCACGCCATTGACCGCCGCCTCGATGTAGCGGCTCTGGGCATCCTCGCGATCGCCCGGCAGTTCGGTGCGGGTCACCACCGGTTCGCAGTCGCGCCCGAGAATGGCGACGCCGTTCCACGATTTCTCGCCGCGCCACACCGCGCCATAGCCGGCTTTCTCGAGTGCGGCCTTGGGAAACGCGCCGTCCGTCGCTTTCAATTCCTGCAGGCAGACCACGTCCGGCTTGGCCCCGCGCAGCCACTCAAGCAGATTGGCCAGCCGCTTGTTGACGTTGTTGATGTTGAAGGTGGCGATCTTCATCTGCGAAGTGCCGGCCACTCCGCAAATGCCAGAGCCCACAATCCAACAAACCCTCCGATAGCTGGAACTAGGAGAAGAAGGCACCACCAGCCGCTATTGCCCGTCCGGCGAACGATCCGAACGGCAGGATAGGCGATCAGGAGAATCAGAATCGCCGATGTAACCAGGATAAACGTGCTGTGAAGGAACACGCGCGCCTCCGTTAGTTACGGCAAACGATTCCGAGCTAGCCCACCCGAACCATCAGCTTGCCGCGGTTCTTGCCCGCGAACATGTCGGCCAGCGCCGAGGGCATGTTCTCGAAACCCTCGACGATGTCGACCGGCGCCTTCAGCCTTCCTTCTTCCAGCCAGCGCCCCAACGCCGCTTCGGCTTGCGCGCGGCGGCCGTAGAAATCCATCACCACGAAGCCTTCCATGCGAATGCGTTTGGTGACGAGAAAGCCCGGCACGCCGAACGGTCCAGGTGCGGGCGCGGCGGTGTTGTATTGCGAGACCGCGCCGCAGCAAGCCACCCGGCCGTAGACATTCATCCGCCGGAGCGCTGCTGCCAGAATCTCGCCGCCGGTATTGTCGAAATAGACGTCGATGCCGTTGGGACAGGCCGCTTTCAGCACCCGCTCGAAATCGCCCTGGGTGTAGTCGACCGCCGCGTCGAAGCCGAGTTCGTCCACGATCCATCGGCATTTGTCGCCGCGGGTGGTGCCGACCACGCGGCAGCCGGAGAGCTTGGCAATCTGTCCCGCGATCGAGCCCACGGCGCCGGCCGCCGTGGAGACGAGCACGGTCTCGCCGGGTCGCGGCCGCCCCACGTCCAGCATTCCGAAATAAGCGGTAAGTCCGGTGACGCCGAGCACGCTCAACAGATGCTCCGGCTTGTGCCGCTTGTCGTGCCTGGTGAGTCTGTGCGCCGGCAGCGTGGCATATTCCTGCCAGCCGAATTCGCCGCTCACCAGGTCGCCGGCTGCGAACTTCTCGGAGTTCGACTGAGCAACCTCGCCCAGCCCCCAGCCCGCCATCACGTCGCCCGGCTCGAGCGCCGAGCGGTAGGTGGCGCCCTGCATCCAGGCCCGGCTGGCCGGATCGAGCGACAGCAGCGTGGTCCGAACCAGCACCTCGCCCGGAGCAGGCGGCGCCGCTTCCCCCTCACGCAGGTCGAAGTTGGCGGGCCCCACTTCCGCGTTGGGCTTGCGCGCGTAGATCCATTGCCGGTTGACGGTCATGCTGGTCTCCCCGATGGCTCACCCGCAGAATGCCGGGAATTTGTCGTGCGAGCCAGCTTCGGCCGGCGAGAAATGATCTCGCCACGGGCCCAATTCTGCGTTAGGAACGCGGCTATAAGGACAGGCATGAAGATCAAGCTGCACAAGAACGACCTGCCGGATGGGCTCGATCTGGGTCCCGCCGTCGCCATCGACACCGAGACGCTCGGCCTCAATCCCAATCGCGACCGGTTGTGCCTGGCGCAGCTTTCGGCCGGCGACAATGTCTGCCATGCCGTCCAGTTCGAGGCGGGACAATATGCGGCGCCGAACTTGAAGCGCCTGCTCACCGATTCGAGCGTCACCAAGCTGTTCCATTTCGCCCGCTTCGACATCGCCATGTTCCGCCGCTATCTCGGTGCCGTCACCGCGCCCGTCTATTGCACCAAGATCGCCTCGCGCCTGGTGCGCACCTACACCGACAAGCACGGGCTCAAGGATCTAGTGAAGGAGCTGCTCAACGTCGATCTCTCCAAGGAGCAGCAGAGTTCCGATTGGGGCGCGGCCGAGCTCAGCGAAAAACAGCTCGCTTATGCCGCCAACGACGTGCTCTATCTCCACCGCCTGAGGACGGCGCTCGACGCCATGCTGGCGCGCGAGGGCCGCACGCAGCTTGCCCAGGCCTGCTTCGCCTTCCTGCCCTTCCGTGCGGAACTCGATCTCGCCGGCTGGCCCGATACCGACATTTTTTCTCATTAAGCGAGACGGCCTGTTTGCCTTGAATGGCGGGGTGGGAGCGCCCATAATTGGCATGAATTTCGCGTTGTGGCCGCGACTTACGGGGTCTCGAAAAGGATTCGTCGCAGGCCAAGGCGGGGGCGGCTGCTGCGGCCTGAACGGAAACGGGTGATCTGATGCGCTCCGCCGAACCTCTGCGCGCCGTTCCGGCGTCGAGCGAACGCGGCGACCTCGCCGCCGCCCGGCGCGTGCTCGACTATGCCGGCGAAGCCATTCGCGCGCTGGGCGAGTCGCTGAACGGCGACTTCGGCCGCGCCGTGGATCTCATCTTGGGCGCCAAGGGCCGCGTCATCGTCAGCGGCATGGGCAAGAGCGGCCTCATCGGCCGCAAGATCGCCGCCACGCTCGCCTCCACCGGAACGCCCGCCCATTTCGTGCATCCCGCCGAAGCCAGCCACGGCGATCTCGGCGAGCTGGTGCCCGGCGACGTGCTGCTGATGCTGTCCAACCGCGGCGAAACGGCAGAGCTTTCCGATCTCATCACCTATGCCAAGCGCTTCCATATCCCGATGATCGGCATCGCCAGCGTCGCGGACTCAACTCTCATGCAGGCGGCCGACGTGGCGCTGCTGCTGCCGCAAGCGCGCGAGGCCTGCCCCATGGGGCTTGCGCCGACCACTTCGACGACCCTGACGCTGGTGCTTGGCGATGCGCTGGCGGTGGCGCTGATGGAGCGGCGCGGCTTTTCCGCCGACCAATATCGCGCGTTGCATCCGGGCGGCTCGCTGGGCAAGGCACTGATCCGCGTCTCCGACCTGATGCATGCGGGCGACGAGATCCCGCTGGCGCTGGAATCCGACTCCATGCAGCAGGTGCTGATCGTGATGGCGGCGCGGCGCTTCGGCTGCGTCGGCATCACCGACAAGCGCGGCGGCCTCGTCGGCATCATCACCGACGGCGATCTGTCGCGCCACATGAGCCGCGACCTGCTCGACCGATCCGCGGGCGAAGTGATGACCCGCAGCCCCAAAATCGCCGCGCCCGATCAGCTGGCCGCCGAGGCGCTCGCCTTCATGAACGACAACCAGATCACGCGGCTGTTCGTGGTCTCGCGCAAGGACAAGGCGAAGAAGCCGGTCGGCATTCTTCACATTCACGATTGCCTGCGTGCGGGGCTGCAGTAGTGGCGCGCAGTCCCGCCTCGACCGCGCCGCGTCCGCGAAGCCGCGCCCGCGCGGCCAAGCATCATGTCGACTGGGCGGTGCACGCGCGCTCGACCGTGATGGACGCGCGGCGCTACACCCGCTTCGTCACCATCATGAAGCGGGCGCTGCTGCTGGCCGCCGCGGCGCTGCTGATCGCGGTGCTGGCCTATTCGCTGCAGCCCCGCGACACCAGCCGCTTCGCCATGACCACGTTCGCGCAGCTGGGCAAGATCGCCAACGATCTCTCGATGGTGAAGCCCCACCTCGTCGGGGCGGACAGCGACGGCAATCCCTTCGTCGTCACCGCCGATCTGGCGATCCAGGATCCGCACAACGTTCACCGCGCGCGCCTCTTCAACGTCGAGGCCGACACCACCACCAAGGATCGCGCCTGGATCAACGCCCGTTCGCCGCGCGGCTTTCTCGATTCCGACGCCAACAAGCTGTGGCTGAGCGATAACGTGTCGCTGTTCACCGATAGCGGCTACGAGGTGCACACCAAGGCCGCCTTCATCGACATGGCACCGGCCTGCCTGCCGTCCGGCGCGCCGCCGTCGCGGCCCCGTCCCGGCAAGCCGCCGCCGCGCTGCGCCACAACCAGCGTGCGGGGCGATGTGCCGGTCAACGGTCAGGGACCGCTGGGAACCTTCCGCGCCGACCGCTTTCGTATCGAGAAGGGCAGCAAGCACATTTATCTGCTCGGCCACGTGAAGATGACCCTCTATCCCGATAAGATGGCCCCGGCATCGAAATCCGGCAAACCGGCCAAACCCACGACGAAGACGACGAAGAAGACGAAGACAACCAGGACATGATGAGAACCGCGCTCTGCCTTTCGCTGTTTCTGCTTGCGTCTTCGACGGCGGCGTTCGCGCAAACTGCCGCCGCTCCGCAAGCGCCGGCGGCCAAGCCGCCGGCCAATGCCGCGTCCTCCCAGACACCGGCGAAAAAGCCGCAGGCCAATGCCGCGTCCGGTCTTGGTTTCGGCAAGCACGACAGCAACGCGCCGATCAACGTCTCGTCGGAACGATTCGAAGGCGACCTCAACACCAAGGTCGGCACCTATCTCGGCAACGTGCTGGTGATCCAGGGTGACATGCGCATGCGCGCCGACAAGGTGAAGGTGAACGTCACTCAAGGTAAGCCGACGCGCATCGAGGCGGACGGCAAGGTGGTGGTCAACGCGCCCAACGGCACCGCCACCGGCGACACCGGCGTCTACGATCTCGGTCCCCGCACCATCACCATGACCGGCCACGTGGTGCTGAACAAAGAAAAGGACGTCATGCGCGGCAGCAAGCTGGTGATGGACATGAACACGGGCCTGGCCCACCTCACCGCCCAGGGGACGCAGGGCGGCAGGGTGCAAGGGCTGTTCATCCCGCCGCCGCAACAGAATGGGAACGGAACGGCGCCGGCAGCGGCAAAGAAGCCGACGCAGCCCACGACCCCTTAACTTCACGCTTCCTTAAAGACGGCTAGGCACAGTTCTTGCCATGAACGACGAAGACAACGGGAAAGCCCAGACCGAAACGGACAAGCCGCAGGCACGACCGCGTCGGCGAGGCGACCGCAAGCTCATCCCCCGCGTGGTGGAAGGCGGGCAGGGGCTCGTCGTCACCCGCATCGGCAAGAGCTTCCGCAAGCGGCCCGTGGTTCGCGCCGTCAGCCTCACGCTCCGTCGCGGCGAAGTGGTGGGCCTCTTGGGCCCCAACGGCGCCGGCAAGACCACCTGCTTCTACATGATCACCGGCCTGATCCCCGTCGATTACGGCACCATCGAGCTCGACGGTCACGACGTCACCGCGCTGCCGATGTATCGCCGCGCCCGCCTCGGCATCGGCTATCTGCCGCAGGAGGCCTCGATCTTCCGTGGACTGACGACCGAGCAGAACATCCGCGCCACCGCCGAGCTGGTGGAGCCCGATCCCGGTCGTCTGGAGGCCATGGTCGAGGAATTGATGGTGGAGTTCGGCGTCACCCATGTGCGCGACACGCCGGCCATCGCGCTTTCCGGCGGCGAGCGGCGCCGGGTGGAGATCGCCCGGGCGCTGGCCACGCACCCGTCCTATATCCTGCTCGACGAGCCGCTGGCCGGCATCGATCCCATCGCCGTCAACGATATCCGCGACCTGGTCAGGCACCTCAAGGATCGCGGCATCGGCGTGCTGATCACCGATCACAATGTGCGCGACGCGCTCGACATCATCGACCGCGCTTACATCATCCATGAGGGCCAGGTTCTCAAGGAAGGCAAGCCGAGCGAGATCGTCGGCGATCGCGACGTACGCCGGGTCTATCTCGGCGAACGCTTCTCTCTGTAGCGCGGGGCAAGGGGCGGGGCGTCATGGCGTTGGCACAAAGGCTGGAGCTTCGCCAGGGCCAGTCCCTGGTCATGACTCCGCAACTGCAGCAGGCGATCAAGCTGCTGCAGCTCTCCAATCTGGAACTCGCCGACTATGTCGAGCAGGAGCTCGAGAAGAATCCGCTGCTGGAGCGCGACGAGCGCGAGCGCGCGCCGTCCGAAGAGCGCGAAGCGGCCGAAGCGCCGTCGCAAGCCGACGAGCCGCTGGAGGCAGCGCTTGCGCGCGAGGATTTCAGCAAGGCGGCCGACCTGGATGCCGATCACGGCGATCTGTATACGGATGATCAGCCGCGCGGCGAGCAGCAGGGCAATGCGCCGCTGTCGGACTGGACCACGCTGAAGAGCGGCCCCCGCTTCGAAGGCGACGAGGACGCCATGGAGCGCACCCTGGCCCAGGCCGCCACCCTCAAGGATCATCTGCTGGACCAGCTTTCCATCGCGGCGCTGGCGCCGGAGGCGCGCCTCATCGCGGCGGCGCTGATAGACTCCATCGACGAGGCCGGCTATCTGCGCGCCGATCTGGAAGAGCTGGCGTCGCGTCTCGGCGCTTCCCTCGAAGCCGTCTGCGAAGTCCTGCGATGCGTGCAGGGTTTCGAGCCCACCGGCGTGGCGGCGCGCGATCTGGCCGAATGCCTGGCGCTGCAGCTGCGCGAGAAGGGCCGCCTCGATCCCGTCATGCAGGCCTTCCTCGCCCACCTGGATCTGGTGGCCAAGCGCGACACAGCCGGCCTTTGCACGCTTTGCGGCGTCGATGCCGAGGACATCGCCGATATGATCGCCGAGATCCGCGCGCTCACGCCCAAGCCTGGTCTCGCCTTCGGCAGCGAACCGGTGCAGCCGGTGGTGCCGGATGTCTTCGTCAAGGAAGGCCCCGACGGCGCCTGGCATGTCGAGCTCAACGCCGACACCCTGCCGCGCCTGCTGGTGAACTCGCGCTACTACGCCAAGGTGAATTCCTCGGCGCGCGACAAGGACGCCAAGACCTACATCGCCGATTGCCTCAACAACGCCAACTGGCTGGTGAAGAGTCTGGATCAGCGCGCCCGCACTATCTTGAAGGTGTCGAGCGAGATCGTGCGCCAGCAGGACGGCTTCCTGACCCATGGCGTGCGCCACCTGCGGCCGCTGAACCTGCGGGCCATCGCCGACGCCATCTCCATGCATGAGTCGACGGTCAGCCGCGTCACCTCCAACAAGTACATCGCCACGCCGCGCGGCGTCTTCGAGCTCAAATATTTCTTCACCGCCGCCATCCAGGCCGTGAACGGCGCCGAATCGCATTCGGCGGAAGCGGTGCGCGACCGCATCCGAGAGATGATCGAAAGAGAGGGTTCGGGCGAAGCGCTGTCCGACGACCGCATCGTGGCGCTCCTGACCGCGGACGGGGTCAATATCGCCCGGCGCACCGTCGCAAAATATCGTGAAGCCATGCGCATTCCATCTTCCGTGGAACGGCGTAGAATGAAGCAGGTGGATTTCGGGGCCGCCTTAGGTGCCTGATTTTCGAGCGTTGACAGGGGGGGTATCGGGACATATGGTCCGCCGCCTTTTTCGAAGCGGGGCGAGAGCCGGTGCCGATCCGCAACCGTGCGATGACCCAGTGCGTTGACAAGCCATGAAGGTCCGGGTGTCAGGCAAGCAATTCGAAATCGGCGAAGCGCTTTCCGGTCAGGTGCGCACCAAGCTGGAAGCGGCCGTGGGAAGATTGTTCGACGGCGGCGCGGAATCGAATGTCGTCTTCTCCCATGAGGGGCCGGGGTTCCGGGTCGATTGCACGACGCATCTGGATTCGGGCGTGGTGCTGAAGGCGGAAGGTTTGGCGAAAGACGCATACCACGCCTTCGACGAGGCGCTCGACCGACTGGAAAAACAGATCCGCCGTTACAAACGCAAGCTGAAGAATCATCACGAGAAAGCCAGGGCCGCCAAGGCCGATCAAGCCTGAAGAACAACAGCGGGAGCAGCCGCGCTCATCCTCCTTAGCGTCAGAAGGTCGTCATGGACATCGTAGATTTGCTTGTGCCCGAGGCCGTGCTTCCTTCCCTCAAGGTGCAGAGCAAGAAGCACCTCCTGCAGGAGCTTTCGGCGCGCGCGGGGGCGCTCACCGGCTTGCCCGATCGGCGCATCTTCGAGACCTTGATGGAGCGCGAGCGGCTGGGCTCGACCGGCATGGGGCAGGGCATCGCCATTCCGCATGGAAGGATCGCGGGGCTCGCCCGCATCGTCGGCCTGTTCGCGCGGCTGGAGACGCCCATCGCCTATGACGCGGTCGACGATCAACCCGTCGATCTGGTGTTCCTGCTGCTAGCCCCGGAAGGCGCCGGCGCCGATCATCTGAAGGCGCTGGCCAAGGTTTCGCGTCTGTTGCGCAACCAGGCGGCCTGCGAAAAGCTGCGCGCCGCCGGCAAGTCCGAAGTGCTCTACGCGCTCCTCACCGAGAAGACCAACGGCCACGGCGCCCAGGCGGCGTAACTTCGCGCGTCGACGTCAATGCACGCTGAGCGGAGTGAGTTCGTTCTGAACCGCTGTGCCGTAGGCGGTGTCCCAGGTGTCGGTATAGCCGAGCACGCTGCCGTCGATGGCATGCAGCACGTAGATCTTCACCCCGTCGGGAAGCCGGATGCCCGGCGGGATGATGCCGAGCTTGCGCGCTTCCTCGGTGCCGGTCGGCTTGATATAGGCGATGCGCGAGGGGGTAAACGGCTGCACTGCCTCGTCGCCGTCGAAATTGTTTTCCATGTCGGTCATGACTGACCTCCTTCCGCTCGCCCCTCGTGGCTTGCGCTCCCATTCCTGATATCGATCTTGCGAGACACGGTTTCAAGCTTCGGCCGTGCAAGCTCGACCGACAGAAGCCCGTTCTCCAGCTCGGCTCCGGTCACCTCGATTCCATCGGCGAGAACGAAAGCCCGCTGGAACTGGCGCGCCGCGATCCCGCGATGAAGAAACGTTTTGTCGCCGGATTCGGTTTGCTTGCCGCGGATGACAAGTTGTTTGTCCTCCACGGTCACGCTCAATTCATCGCGCGAAAAACCCGCCACCGCCAGGGTGATGCGCAGCCGGTCGGGGTCGGACTGCTCGATATTGTAGGGCGGATAGCCGTCGCCCGCGCTTTTGGCGGTGCGCTCCAGGAGCCGCTCCAGATGCTCGAAGCCGAGCAGGAAAGGGCTGTTGAAAGTGGTCATCCGTGTCATTTTGCAAAGCCCTCCTCGAGCGGCTCTGCCGGCGCCTCTCGGCCGCCGGTCGTGGGTTCCGCGGCCCCAAAGGCGCCGCCTATGAAACAATGTGGGAACTTTCAGGCTGGGATCAAGCATCGGGCCTCCAGGTCTCTCATGCTCGGCCGGATCGAAGAGGCGGTGGCCGTTTCCCTGGGCCATAAGATATAGGAAAATTGTCAAGGCGGAGCGGAGATCGTGATCAGAAAGGCGACGCTGGTGTCCCCATATTGGCGTCGATCCGCAAGGCGGAACGGTTGATGGGCGGGGACCGGCTCATCCGCGGCGGTCTCGGCGATCACGAGGGCGTTGACCGCCAGCCAGCCGCCCTCGACCAGGGCCGCCAGGGCCGGCGCGACAAGGTTTTTCCGGTAGGGCGGATCGAGGAACACGAGATCGAACGGCCCGCCGGCGCCGGGCGGCATGGGCCCGAGATCGGTGGCGTCGCGCCGCCAGATCTTGCTCGCACCGGTCAGCCCCAGCGCCTCGACATTGCGGCGGATGAGGGCGCGGCTCTCGGCGGCATCCTCGATGAACAGACAAAAGCGCGCGCCGCGCGAGATGGCCTCGAAGCCCATGGCGCCGGTGCCGGCGAAGAGATCGGCCGTGCGCGCGCCTTCGAGCGTGAAGCCGTTGCCGAAATCGTGATGCGAAAGGATGTTGAAGATGGCCTGCCGAACCTTGTCGGAAGTCGGCCGCACGCTGTCGTCCGAAGGCGCCACCAGCGCGCGGCCCCGCAGGTTGCCGCCGGTAATCCTCACAGCATCTTCCACATGAAGTAGCGCTTATGCTCGTCGCCGAGATACGGCATCTCGCCGAAACAGACATAGCCGAGCTTTTCGTAGAAGGGCCGCGCCTGCCAGCTCATGGTGTAGAGCCAGCAATTGCGCGCCCCGCGCCGGCGGCCTTCGGCTTCGGCGAGTTCCATGACGGCGCGGCCATGGCCCTGGCCCCGCACGGCGTCGTCATTCCACACGATGTCGAGGTAGAGCGAGGCCGCGCTCAAGGTCGCGGCCGCGCCGCCCACGATGCGTCCCTCGGAATCGCGCAGCGCCACGTTGAATCTCTGCGCCGGCGCGATGTCGACCGCGCGCTTGTTGAAGGCCTTCATGGCTTCGAGCAGCGCATCGAAGGTCTTGGGGTCTTCGTCGACCGAAATGTTGACGTCCATGGGGAAGCTCTCGGGCATAAGTCGCGTACCCTAACGCAGGGCATCGCGCCCGTGCGAGGGGCGTGGCGGCGGCGGCACGCACCTTGTATAGCGTCAGCCATGGGACGAGCGGCATTCGCTCTTGCGGCATTCGTATGGGTCTTCGGCGCGGGCGAGGCCGCGGCGCAAATCGACTCCGCGCCCAAGGTGCAGGCGCGGCTGATCTCCGAGACCGGCGAAGTGGCGCCGGGCGGTTCGGTCGCCGTGGCGCTCGAGGAGAACATCCGCCCCGGCTGGCACACCTATTGGATCAATCCCGGCGACGCCGGCGCGCCGACCGAGATCAAATGGACCCTGCCGGCAGGCTGGCGGGCAGGGCCGATCCAATGGCCCTATCCCGAACGGGTGCCGGTCGGCCCGTTGATGGACTACGGCTACGGCGGCCGGCTCTGGCTGCTCGCAAAACTGACAGCGCCTCGCGAGGCCAGGCCGGGCGACATTGTCACTCTGAAGGCGGCCGCGAACTGGCTGGTGTGCAAGGAAGTCTGCGTTCCCGAGGACGCGACGCTGACCTTGCCGCTCTCCATCAGCGCCAAGCCTGCCGCTCCCTACGCCACCATCGAAGATGACTTCGCCGCAGCGCGCGCCAGGCTGCCGCAACCGGCGCCGTGGCCGGTGCGCTTCCAGGCGAACGGCGCGCTCGATCTCTTCGTCGCTTCGCCCAATTTCATCGGCGCGTCGCTGAAGGACGCAAGCTTCTTTCCGCTGGCATCAGGGATGGTGCATGGCATCGCGGCGCAAAAGCTCGGTTTCGCGGATTCCGGAATCGTCCTGCGCATGATGCCGGAATCGAAAGCGAAGTCGGCGCTCTCTCTGGATGGCGTTCTGGTGCTGAGCTCGACCGATGGCTCGCAGCGCGCGCTGTCGATCCATGCTTCGCGGGGCGAAATTCCGCCGGCACGCTTCGGCGGCGGAGAAGGCGAGCTCGGCCTCGCGTTGGCGCTGCTGTTTGCGCTGATCGGCGGCGTGATCCTGAACCTGATGCCCTGCGTGCTGCCGATTCTGGCGATGAAAGCGCTGGCCATCGCCAATGTGGCGCATGCCGATCGCCGCGCAGCTTCGCGCGAGGGTCTGGCGTATGGCGCCGGCGCGGTGCTGAGCTTCGCCGCGCTGGGACTCGCCGTTGTCGGGTTGCGCGCGAGCGGAGAAGCGATCGGCTGGGGTTTTCAGTTGCAGGAGCCGGCCGCGGTGGCAGGCTTCGCGCTGCTCATCTTCGCCGTCGGGCTCAATCTCTCCGGCGTCTTCGAGATTCCAGGAATCGGCGCGGGCGATTCGCTGGCGCGCCGCGGCGGCCTGGCCGGCTCGTTCTTCACCGGCATTCTTGCCGTCGCCGTGGCCGCACCTTGTACGGCGCCGTTCATGGCGGCGGCTCTCGGCTATGCGCTGGCCCAGAGCGCCTCGGTGGCGCTGCTGGCGTTCGTGGCGCTCGGCATCGGCTTCGCGCTGCCCTTCGTGCTGATCGGTTTCGCGCCGGGACTGACCCGCCGGCTGCCGCGACCCGGCGCCTGGATGCTGCGCCTCAAGCAGGTGCTGGCCTTTCCCATGTATGGCGCTGCGGCGTGGCTGGTGTGGGTGCTGGCGCAGGAAGCCGGACCCAACGGATTGATCGCCGCGCTCGCCGCGATGGTGGCGCTTGCGTTCGCCGCCTGGGCCTGGAGCGCGAGCCGCAACGCGAGCCCACGCTGGCGATTGGCCGGCGGCGCCTTGGCGATCCTCGCTTTGCTCGCGGCGCTCGCCGCGCTGCCGCTGATTCATTCCACAGCCGCTGCTCCGAGAGCCGCCGCCGATGTCAGCGGAATTCCCTCCGAACCCTATTCGCAGGCGCGGCTCAACCAATTGCGTGAAGCCAACCGGCCGGTCTTCATCAATGCCACCGCGGCGTGGTGCATCACCTGCCTGGTCAATGAGAGAGTGGCTTTCTCCGGCGCCGCCGTGCGCGACACCTTCGCCCGCCGTCATGTCGCCTATCTCGTCGCCGACTGGACGAACCGCAATCCGGAAATCTCCGCGCTCCTGCAGGAGAACGGCCGCTCCGGCGTGCCGCTCTATCTTTACTACCCTTCCGGCGGCGGCGCGCCGAAGGTCCTGCCGCAGGTCTTAACCCAGGATGCGATTCTGGCCGCCGTTAAGTAATCCAGGGTAGGCCTGAAGGATTTTGTTGCCGCCGGCGCGCTTCTTCGGCACGGCTGTTGCAAACGCTCCCGCGAAAAGGAAAGCCCATTGCGGCTCCCGAGGCGTATGGTGCGCCGCTTTTCGCGGAGCCATCCGGGGAGGCGCGCAATCCCTGGAGCATCCCGCATGAGCGTCTTCGAGGCCCGCGATTTCGACCACCATGAAACGGTGGCCTTCGTCGACGACAAGCGTACCGGCCTCAAGGCGATTATCGCCATTCATTCCACTGCCCTCGGCCCTGCCTGTGGTGGCACTCGCATGTATCCCTACGCCAATGGCGACGAGGCGCTGACCGACGTGCTGCGGCTGTCGCGCGGCATGAGCTACAAGAGCGCCATCGCCGGATTGCCGCTCGGCGGCGGCAAGGCCGTGATCCTGGGCGATCCGGCCAAAGACAAGAGCGAGGCGCGCCTGCTCGCCTATGCCGACGCGGTGAACGCGCTGGGCGGCCGCTACATCACGGCGATGGACGTCGGCATGGGGCCGGCCGACATGCCGGTGATCGCGCGCGCTACCAAGCACGTCGCGGGCTACGATCAGCCGGGAAAGACCGGCGGCAATTCCGGGCCGCTGACCGCGCTCGGCGTGTTCGTCGGCCTGAAGACGGCAGTGAAGCATCGCCTCGGCGTCGACACGACCAAAGACCTGGTTGTCGCCATCCAGGGGCTCGGCAAGGTCGGCATGGACCTGGCGAAGCGGCTCAATGCCGAAGGCGCCAAGCTGGTCGTCGCGGATGTCAATGCCGCCGCGGTCAAACGCGCGGTCGATGAATTGGGCGCCAAGTCTGTTTCGCGGGACGAGATCGTCACCGCCGAGTGCGATGTGTTCTCGCCCAACGCGATGGGCGCGATGCTCAACGAGCAGACCATCGCAAAGCTTCACGCCTGCGTGGTCGCCGGCGCGGCCAACAACCAGCTGGCCCGTGACGAAGACGGTGCGGCACTGAAGGCCCGCGGCATCCTCTACGCCCCGGACTATGTCATCAATGGCGGCGGCATCATCTGCGTCGCCGGCCAGATCTTCGGCTGGGACGATCGCGAGATCGAGCGCCGTGTGCTTGTCATCGCCGATACGCTCGGTCAGATCTTCCGCCGGGCCGACGCCGAGAACCGGCCGACCAACGCCATCGCCGACCGCATCGCCGAGGAGCGCATGGCCGCGGCGCGCAAGGCTCCCAACCTCGCGGCCGAGTAGCGCCGCTTCGCGTCAGCCGGCTAGTGCAGCACCTGTCCGCCGAAGATATGCGGCCACAGCCCGACGATGCCGATGAAGATCAGGTAGATGGCGACCAGGTAGTTGAGCAGCCTGGGCACCACCAGGATCAGGATTCCGAAGATCAGGGCGACCAGCGGCTGGATGATAAGGATGTCGATGGTGGTCATGGCGCTTCTCCCCTTGGGCGGCGTCGCAGTCAGTTAACGCCCCAGCCGTGAAACAGGATACGCGCCGCGCGACAGTCGGCTCACGCCCTCTTGCGGGTGGATTTCCGCTTCTTGGGGGAGGCCTTGGGAGCCGGCCGCTTCCGCGGTGCGCCGATCAGGTGCTTGCCGCCCATGAAGGCCGGCGGATCGCTGGCCGGGAAACTCTCTTCGATCTCTTCGTCGATCTTGCGATTGAGGGCGCGCCGGGCCTTGTTGCCTGCCGCCTTCGCTTTTCGAGCCGCCATTGAAGTTTCATCCTTGAGGCTGAGCACTCTGGCCGCCTCGGCTCAGACCCGGCGAGCCCTGTTGCCGGCACCGCACACTAGAATGGAACTTGTAGCCGTTGCCAAGGAGGTCGCGACGGTCGGCGGGTCGTCCAGCCTTGGACGTTCTAAGGGGTGGTGACGCCGTTCATCTGCAATGTCACCGCCGTCTGTGCGAGCAGCCTGCCGTTGATCGTTGCGCCGGTCTTCATCGAGATCAGCGTCTTGGACAGGACGTTTCCCTCCATATGCGAGGTTGTTCCAAGGACCACCTTGCCGGCGACCTGCCAGAAGACATTCTGGGCCCGCGCGTGCCGCTGCAATAGGACGGCCTTGCCGCTGGAAACGATGAGATTTTTCGATATCTGGAAGATCCACACGGCATGCGAACCACCCTTGAGGGCGACATTGGTCGGGATAGTGACGCTGGTGCTCCAGCTGTAAACGCCGGGAGCAAGCGTAAGCCCACCGATGTTTCCGGCGCCCAGCTCGGTAACGGTCGCCGACCGCCCCGCAGCATCCGTGTACGCGGTCTGCATGTCGCCGATGGCCGTGGTCAGTTTGGCGGGACTCTTCAGGTTGCACGGAGGCGGGCCCGCGTCGTCGACCGAATAGACCTTCCCCGTTACTTCGGCGCAGGTCAGGTGGTCGGCTGCACCCGTGATGGGGCTGGTCCCGACGTTTCCCGTCACGTCCGAAGCCGGCACGTTGGTAATTCCCGATTTCGATAGAATAACGAAGTGTTCCGCCTCTCCCAGGTTCACCGGCGCCGTCAAGGCGGATGCGGGGGATAGGGAGGGGATTTCGCCGTTTCCGGCGGCGCAGGCGATAGATCCCCCAAGAAATACGGCCGGCATTATCGGGAGGCAGCGCAGCATCGCGCTGCGTCCAAACCTGGTCATCGTCTTCATCGCAAGAGTTCTCCCAATGGGCCGTGCCGGAATCGCCTTCTCAAGTGACGAGGGCCACCCCACCCATAGGCCAGGATGGGGAGCAGGCTTTCAGTCGGGCTTGAAAAAGTTGGGTGACACCGAATGGCGCGTGGCCCCTTGTGGGGTGCCGTCACGAGAAGTCTGGTGTCCCGCTACGATGATAAAGCGCTCAACCGATTTGCGTTCCCTGATCGCGGTCGGTCGATCAAGGCGGGACAAGTCCTAGAAAGGGACTGGTGCCGGAGGTGAGAATCGAACTCACGACCTACCCCTTACCAAGGGGTTGCGCTACCACTACGCTACTCCGGCTGACGTCCGGCCGGACGCTATAGCTTACGGTTTGGGTGAGGGAAAGAGCGTGAAGGCGCGATCGGATGCGCGAAAACAGCGGCTGGCCGCGGCCCTGCGCGAGAACCTGAAGCGTCGCAAATCCGGCCGTCGCGCGACCGGGCAGCCCGCCGGACCGGCTGCGGATGCGCCGGGGATTGCCGGCCAGGCGGGGCACCCCGCCGAGCGCCATCATCGGGCCAAAAACCACCCCTAAATTGGCGCTCGCGCCGCTCGCTTCGCGCCCGGCTGCGCGCTAGAACCGGGGGCGCACACCGGAAGGGGTCATGGACCGAATTCGCATCAAGGGTGGTGCTCGTCTCACCGGCGAGATCCCCATCAGTGGCGCCAAGAATGCGGCGCTGCCGCTGATGGCCGCCTGCCTGCTGACCGACGAAAAGCTTACTCTGATCAACGCGCCATGGCTCGCCGACGTCGACTTCATGGGTAAGCTGCTGCGCGGCCTTGGCGTCCAGACCAGCTATGTGCGCGGCCCCGGTTTCGGCGAGGGCGGCCGCTGGGACCTGAAGGCCGCCGGCATCGTCAGCACCACGGCCGATTACGACATCGTGCGCAAGATGCGCGCGAGCTTCCTCATCTTGGGTCCGCTGGTTGCGCGGTTGGGGCAGGCGAAGGTATCGCTGCCCGGCGGTTGTGCCATCGGCGCCCGGCCCGTCGATCTCCATCTGAAAGCGTTGGAGGCTCTCGGGGCCGAGATCGAGTTGACCGAAGGCTATGTGATCGCCCGCGCTCCGGGCGGACTGAAAGGCGGAGTGATCGAGTTTCCCTTCGTCTCGGTCGGCGCCACGGAGAACGCCTTGATGGCCGCGTCGTTGGCGGACGGCGAGACCACGATCCTCAACGCGGCGCGGGAGCCGGAAATCGTCGATCTGGGTCACTGCCTGATCGAGATGGGTGCCAAGATTTCGGGACTGGGCAGTTCGAAGATCGTCATCGAGGGCGTGGAGAGGCTGCATGGGGCGACGCATGCGGTGCTGCCCGATCGGATCGAGACCGGCACCTATGCCATGGCCGTTGCGATTTCCGGCGGCGATATCGAGCTCACCGGAACCTCCGCCGATCTGATCGCCGCGCTGGTGCCGCTGCTCGAATCCGTGGGAACCACGATCGCGCCGACCAATCTCGGCCTCTCGGTCCATCGCAACGGTTCGCGCTCCGTGGCGGTGGACGTGGAGACTTCGCCTTTCCCGGGCTTTCCGACCGATCTGCAGGCCCAGTTCATGGCCCTGATGACGACGGCGGACGGCACCTCCCGTATCAAGGAGACGATTTTCGAGAACCGCTTCATGCACGTTCCCGAACTCCTGCGCATGGGTGCCGACATCAAGGTCGAGGGCGACACGGCCATGGTGCGCGGGGTCGAGCAATTGAAAGGTGCGCCGGTGATGGCGACCGATCTGCGCGCCAGCGTCAGCCTGGTGCTGGCGGGATTGGCGGCGGAAGGCGAGACCATCGTCAACCGCGTGTATCATCTGGACCGCGGCTTCGAGCGGCTGGAGGAAAAGCTCTCCGCCGTCGGCGCCGACATCGAGCGGCTGAAGGCATGAAGCCCGAGCTCACGCTGGCGGCCGAGGATGCGGAGGATCTCGAGATCATCTCCGCCCGGCTGCAGGACGCCGTGGCCCAGGTGAAGGATCTGGTGTGGCTGCCGCGCGCCCGGCGCTTCGCGGCGCTGTTCAACCGGTTCAAATGGGAAGACACAGAGCACGACAGGCGCGCGGCGTTGCGCGTGCGCTCTGGATTGCGTTTCGAGGGCGTGCTGTCCGTCAAATCGTCGCGAATCTCGCGCGGCGACCGCGATGCAGTGCTCTCGCTGCTGGCGATTCGCTATGTGCGCAACAGCGCCGAGGATCCGGCGGGCAGGGTGGAGCTGGTGTTCAGCGGCGGCGGCACCATTGCGCTGGACGTGGAATACCTCGACGCCGAACTCACCGACGTGAGCGGCGCCTGGGCGGCGAGGGGCCGTCCGGCCCATCAAGCCGAGAGTTGAGATGGCGCGGCGGCTCGACGCGAACGCTCCGGATTTCGCGGCGTCATTCCAGGCTCTGATCGCGGCGAAGCGGGAAGCGGACGACGATGTGACGGCTGCCGTCCGCGGCATCATCGGCGACGTTCGCGCGCGCGGTGATGCCGCCCTGCTCGAGTTCACGCAACGCTTCGACGGCGTCAGCCTGCACGCCGAGCAATTGCGCGTCACGGAAGAGCAAATCGCCGACGCCGAAAGAGCCTGTTCCAAGGCTCAGCTTGCGGCGCTCGACTTCGCGGCCAGGCGCATCGAAGCCTTTCACGTGCGGCAAATCCCGAAGGACGACATTTTCACCGACGACGCCGGGGTGACGCTTGGCTGGCGCTGGACACCGATCGACAGCGCCGGCCTCTATGTGCCTGGCGGCACGGCAAGCTATCCCAGCTCGGTGCTGATGAATGGGATCCCCGCGCGCCTGGCCGGCGTTCGCCGCATCGCCATGGCAACGCCGGCCGGCCGCGCCGGGATCAATCCGCTGGTGCTGGCTGCTGCGCGACGCGCCGGTGTGAACGAGATCTATCGGATCGGCGGGGCGCAGGCGGTCGCGGCGCTGGCCTATGGAACCGAGACGATCGCCGCAGTCGACAAGATTGTCGGTCCCGGCAACGTCTATGTCGCGGCGGCCAAGCGCGAGGTCTTCGGCCATGTCGGCATCGACTCGATCGCCGGGCCTTCGGAAATCCTTGTGGTGGCCGATGCGGACAACGATCCCCGCTGGATCGCGGCCGATCTCCTGAGCCAGGCAGAGCACGACGCGTCCTCGCAATCGATCCTCATCACCGACAGCGCCGTCTTCGCCGATCAGGTCGAGAGCGAGGTTGCGCAGCGGCTGGGAGAATTGCCCCGCAAGGCCATCGCGGAAGCGAGCTGGCGCGACCATGGCGCCATCATTGTTGTGCCGAGCATCGCGGATGCGGCTCCGCTGATCGACCGCATCGCGCCGGAGCATCTGGAAATCGCCACGAACGATCCACAGACTCTGTTCGCACGCGTGCGCCACGCCGGCGCCATCTTTCTTGGCCGCCACACGCCGGAGGCCATCGGCGACTACGTTGCCGGCCCCAATCATGTGCTGCCGACCTCGCGCACGGCGCGGTTCTCTTCAGGCCTTTCGGTGTTCGATTTCATGAAGCGCACCACGATCATCTCCTGCGCGCCGGAGTCGCTGAAGACGCTCGGAGCCCAGGCCGTGACGCTGGCCGAAGCCGAAGGCCTCGAAGCGCATGCCCGCTCCATCTCCGTCCGGCTCGAGCGCAAATGACGGACGAAGAGCGCTTCCGCATTGCCGCCATCGAGTTCGACGAGAAGACCGTCGTCCGCCGCACCCGTGAGATCGAGCAGGAGCGCGAGATCGCCATCTACGATCTTCTGGACTCCAACCGCTTCGCGCCCGTTGGTTCGCCCGGCGGTCCCTACAGACTGGTGCTGTCGATCGAGGAGAACCGGCTCGTCTTCGACGTGCGTCTGCTCGACGAGTCCGAGCATCGCCGCGTCATGCTCTCGCTCACCCCGTTCCGCAAGGTGATCAAGGACTATTTCCTGATCTGCGACAGCTATTTCAAGGCCATCCGCCATGCGCCGCCGCAGCAGATCGAAACTTTGGATATGACCCGGCGCGGCGTTCATGACGAGGGTTCGGTGCTGCTGATGTCGCGGCTCGAGGGCAAGGTCGAGGTCGATTCGGACACCGCCCGCCGGCTCTTCACGCTCATCTGCGTCTTGCATTTGAGGGGCTGAAGCCTTGCGCGGCCCCAATGGCGAGGAGCTGCCGGGCGCCATCCTGTTCGCCTGCACGATGAACGCGGTGCGCAGCCCCATGGCGGCCGCCATCATGCGCCATCTCTACGGGCGCTTCGTGTTCGTGGAATCGGCCGGCGCGCGCCTCGGCGAACTGGATCTGCTGGCGGTGGAGGCGATGGACGAGATCGGCATCGAAGTGGGCAAGCACAAGCCCAAGCGCTTCGAGGATCTCGACGACGTTTCCTTCGACCTGATCGTCACCTTGTCCCCAGAGGCCCATCACAAGGCGATGGAGCTGACGCGGGTCTCAGCCGCCGAGGTGGAATACTGGCCGACCATGGATCCGACCGTCGCGGAGGGCTCGCGTGAGCAGCGCCTGGAGGCCTATCGCGCGGTGCGTGACGGGCTCATGGCCCGCATCGAGCGGCGCTTTGCCGACCAAAGGATGTGAGCGGAAAAAGCGGCGCCGCGCTTGCTTTTCCGAAGTATCGGTGCATTCTCCGCCCGATTTCGGCAGCCAGAGGACGAATGGCCAAAGAGGAGCTTCTTGAATTTCCGGGCACGGTCAGCGAGCTGCTGCCCAACGCCACTTTCCGGGTAAAGCTCGAGAACGGGCATGAGATCATCGCCCACACCGCGGGAAAGATGCGCAAGAACCGCATCCGCGTGCTGACGGGCGACAAGGTGCTGGTGGAAATGACGCCCTACGACCTCTCCAAGGGGCGCATCACCTATCGCTTCAAATAGCGTCGTGTCCCCCAAACTGGTGCTGGCAAGCGCAAGCCCGCGGCGCAAGGCGCTGCTGGCCCAGGCCGGCATCGTGCCGGACGCCATCGTCGCGGCCGATAGGGACGAATCGCCGCGCAAGGGAGAACTGCCGCGGGCCCACGCTCAGCGCCTCGCAGTCGAAAAAGCGCAGGCGGTGGCCGAGACGTTGCGTGATCCGGCCACGCTGGTGCTTGGAGCCGATACGGTGGTGGCCTGTGGGCGGCGGGCTCTGCCCAAGGCGCAGACGGGCGATGAGGTTCGAGAGTGCCTGAAACTGCTCAGCGGCCGGAGCCACCAGGTTCTGACATCGGTTGCCATTGTAAAGCCTGACGGTGGCGTCATGACGCGGACGGTGCTCACGCGCGTTGCATTCAAGCGCCTCACATCGGCCGAGGTCGAAGCCTATGTGAAATGCGGGGAAGGCGTGGGCAAGGCCGGCGGCTACGCCATTCAGGGCCGCGCCGAAGCCTTCGTGCGGCGGGTTAACGGTTCCTACTCCAACGTGGTGGGTCTGCCGCTTTTCGAAACCGTTTCTCTTCTTTCGGGGTGCGGATACTCTTTTTCGTGTTAGTCTCGCTTCGGCCACTATTCAAAATTCAGCGGACATGAACAAGGAAGTCTTGATCAACGCCGGCGCGAGCGAAATCCGCGTCGCCATCGTGGAAGACGGTCGCCTGCAGGAACTGTTCTTCGAGCGGCTCATCGGTTTGGACGACGGCGCGCTCAAAAAGCGCGGCAGCGGCCGCAGCGGCCACAGCCTGATCGGCAACATCGTCCTGGGTCGCGTGCAGCGGGTGCTGCCGGGCATGCAGGCCGCCTTCGTCGATATCGGGCTGGACCGCGCCGGGTTCCTCGGGGCCCGCGAAGCCCGCTGCCTCGCCGACCTGCCGGGCTTCGAGGACGAGCGCGCCCCGAAGATCGGCGATTGCGTTCGGGAGGGCGAGGAGATCGTCGTCCAGGTGGTGAAGGATCCCATCGGCGAGAAGGGCGCGCGGCTCTCCGCCAACGTCACCGTGCCGGGACGCCTGCTGGTGCTGGTACCCAATCAGGCCGGCATCGCGCTGTCGCGCCGCATCGAGGACGAGGCGGAACGGGTGCGGCTCATGGCCCTGGGCGAGGCGATGCTGGCCGAAGCCAATGGCTCTCTGGTTCCCGGTGCTGGCTACATCGTCCGCAGCGCGGCCATCGGCGCTAGTCTCGTCGATTTCAAGGAGGACGCCGAGCGCCTCGCCGAAGCGTGGCGGCCGGTGCTGGCGCGGCGGCAGAGCGCCCGGGCTCCAGCCACTCTGTATCACGATCTCGATCCGGTCGAGCGCGCCATGCGCGACGAGGTGGACATCCAAACCAGGCGCGTGCTGATCGACGACCGCGAAGCCTTCGAGGCCGCCGGCGCCTATTGCCGCCGCGCCATGCCGGAGGCGGAAGAGAAGCTGGAACACTTTCGCGGTCCGGGCATGCTGTTCGATCTCTACGATCTGGAGGACGAAATCGAGCGGCTGGTTCGGCCCCGCGTGCCGCTGCCCTCGGGCGGCTGGATCACCATCGAGGGCACCGAAGCGCTGACCGCGATCGACGTGAATTCGGGCAGCTTCACCGAGGCGACCGGCCTCGAGGAAACCAGCCTCACCGTCAACATGGAAGCTGCGCAGGAAATCGGCCGGCAATTGTGCCTGCGCGGTATCGGCGGCCTGATCGTGATCGATTTCATTCACCTGAATGGGCCGGAGAATATCGAGAAGGTCCTGGCGGCGCTGTCGCACAGCCTTGCGAGGGACCGCACGCCGACGCAGATTTCGCCGATGTCCGAATTCGGCCTGGTTGAAATCACCCGCAAGCGCGTGCGCGATCCGTTGGCCAAGCTGACGACCGAATGCTGCCGCCCCTGCGAAGGCCGCGGCCGCAAGCGCACCCGCGACAGCGTGGCGCTCGAAGTGATCAGGCAGGTCGAGCGCGAAGCGGCGGCGGCGCCGGGAAAGCCCATCGTGGTGCGCGCCGCCCCGGAAGTTGTGCGCTGGCTGGAATCCCACAGCGACGAGGTCCGCACCGGCTTGGCGCGGCGCGGCGCTCCCCGCGTCGCCTTCCAGGCGCGCGATGAATTTGAACGCGAGGGCTTCGATGTCGGGACCGCCGCCTGAGGGCGCTTCGCGGCGCTGCGCGATCTGCGGCAAGCCTGAGGACACGCGGTTCAAGCCGTTCTGCTCGAGGCGCTGCGCCGACCTCGATCTGTCGCGCTGGCTGGGCGGACGCTACGTCATCCCCGGCCGTCCGGCCGACGAGGGCGATCAGCCGGCGCCATTGCCGGACGATACCGAAGACTCCGGCTAGAACCGTCAACGAACCCGCCGGTCCCCATGCGCGGCTGTACGGGAGAGGGGCCAAGGCCGCGCAGCCGCTGGACATCGGGCCGCCGCTCTCATAAAAGCCTTCGCTTCCAGCCGTTCCCCGGTTAGCCCAGGTAGCTCAGGGGTAGAGCAGCGGACTGAAAATCCGCGTGTCGGTGGTTCAATTCCGCCCCTGGGCACCATTGCATCACATAGGTGAACGTAGCCGAACGTGCGAACGCATCGCCGGACCCTGAGCGCGTGGCTCATCGGGCCGATGCGGCCTTAGACATGCAGCTGTCCGATGGATTGGCAACCGCTCATCAACACATCGCTAAATTGATTAAGTAAATAGAGTACTGCCAGCAAAAGAGGATAGGTATCATGAGGAGTCGAACAAAATAACTGATCCAGCATGTTGATGAATTATCGTTAGTCTATTTTATGAGTACTTTCCGAGTCTATCAATTGTGGTGCGAATGCGTACGCTCTACTCACGACCCGGAGAGTAGATTATGTCGATGATCCGACCGGAACTTAGCGCTGGAAGTGACGAGAGCTGCGGAGCGGAGAAGCGCGCCGATCCCAATCAAATCTCCAGCGCAATCCAACTCGAGAGGTCCGATGCGCCGCTGCCACCGTTACCGAAACGATGGGTGCCTCGCCGCAAGGCGGAGATTGTGGCTGCGGTGCGGGACGGACTCCTCACTCTCGACGAAGCCAGCGAACGCTATGCGCTGTCGGTCGAGGAGTACCTGACTTGGCAACGTGGACTCGACCTCTTCGGATTGTCTGGATTGCGAGTGAACAAGATCCAGCAATACCGGCACCAGCCTCGTTCCAAGAAGCGGAGAACGGAACAAGGGCCGCATCGCGACGCGGGGCCGCATGCGAGCGTGAACGGGGATGGTCGGGACCATGTCTGAGTTCATGCTGCCGCTGGCCCCGCACGATCTGGGATGGATCGAACTTCGCGACCGGCTGGGCCGGGCGGCCCGCGAGCTTCATTTCTTCGCGGTATCCAACGAAGCGGTAGATGGCGCGTCGCTCCTCGTGATCGCGGGAAACCTGGCGCGACTCGCCATGAGCATTCCCATGGGCCCTGCCGAGGCGATGTCCGGCGGCTTGGTCGATGCTTCGACCTTGCTTGCTGCCCAGGTTCTGCAGCGCGAACCGGGCATGACTGGCAGCGCCGTCGTCATCGGCGAAGGCGAATAGGTGTGCTGCGCGACCGGCGCGTCCCATCACAACCCAAATCTGAACCGAGAGTAACATGCAGTCCGTAGCACCGACTCCCACCCTTCCTGCCTCCAAGGCCGGCCAGCCTCGTCTTGCCAATACCGATCTCGATTCACTGGCGGAGGAAAGCTTTAGGCTGATGGTTGAGAGCGTCATGGATTGCGCCATCATCATGCTCGATCGGGAAGGGCGCGTGGCGAGCTGGAATGCCGGTGCCCGGCGGATCAAGGGCTACGAAGGGCAAGAAATCATCGGTCAGCACAAATCCTGTTTCTACACCCAGGAAGACATCGACCTTCACAAACCTGAGCGCATGCTGGCGGAAGCGCTGATTGTCGGCCGATGCGAAGACAATGGGTGGCGCGTTCGCAAGGATGGATCCAGGTTCTGGGCGAACGTGGTCGTCACCGCGATCCGCGATTCGACGGGCAATCTGCGCGGTTATGCAACGGTCGCGCGGGATATGACGGAGCGTCGGCGCGTTGAAGCGGAGTTGAACGAGGCCAAGGCTGCAGCCGAAGCGGCCAACCAGGCCAAATCGGAATTCCTTTCGAATATGAGTCACGAGTTGCGCACGCCGCTGAACGCAATTCTTGGCTTTGCGCAGCTGATGAAATCGGATGTCCCAGCACCGACACCCACTCAGAAGGCGAGCATCGACCAGATTCTCCAAGCCGGCTGGTTCCTGCTCGAATTGATCAACGAAGTCCTGGATCTCTCGCTGATCGACTCTGGAAAAGTGTCCCTGTCTCCGGAACCGGTGTCACTCGGCGAAGTCTTGGCCGATTGCCAAGCCATGATGAAGCCGCTGGCACAAAAGCGCGGCATAGCAATGACGTTTCCCACCTTCGGCGCGCCTTGTTTCGCATTGGTCGACAGAACCCGCTTGCGCCAGGTCCTCGTCAATCTTCTATCCAACGCCATCAAATACAACCGCCCAAGCGGATCGATCATCGTGAAATGCGCCGCGCGCCCTCCGGGGCGTGTTCGACTCAGCGTGATCGACACCGGCATGGGTCTGGCGCCGGAAATGCTGGCCCAGCTCTTTCAACCCTTCAATCGCCTCGGGCAGGAGGCCGGCCTTGAGCAAGGAACTGGGATCGGCCTGGTCGTGACCAAGCGCCTGGTGGAAATAATGAACGGCACGATCGGCGTCGAGAGCAAGTTCGGCGCGGGCACTGAATTCTGGATCGAGTTGATTGGTGCCGAGCCTCCGCAGCTCGACTCCGCGAAGATAGAGTCGGCCACGCACTTCCAAATTCGGGCAGAACACTCCGCGCCCCTGCGTACTGTACTCTACGTCGAGGACAATCCCGCCAATGTGACGCTGGTCGAGATGATCATCGCGCGCCGGCCGGATTTGCGTCTTCTGACCGCCGGAAGCGGCGATCTCGGCGTCGAACTCGCGCGAGCCCATCTGCCGGACGCAATTCTCATGGATATCAATTTGCCCGGCATCAGCGGTGTCAAAGCCCTGTCCGTCCTTCGCAAGGACAGTGCCACCGCGCAAATCCCGGTCATCGCGGTGACTGCAAACGCAGGACAACGCGACATCGAGAAGGGGCTGGAAGCAGGATTTTTCAGGTATCTCACCAAGCCGATCAAGGTCAACGAGTTGATGATCACCTTGGACCTGGCATTGGCCAGGGCGGCCGATAGCGCGCCGCCCCCTCCGTGGGCGGCGTAAGGCCCATGATCGATTCACTGAACATTCTAGGCGGCAAGATCCTGATCGTCGACGACCAACAGGCCAACGTTCGGCTTCTCGAAATGATGCTGCAGCGCGCCGGCTATCGTTCCGTTTCCTCGACCGTGGATCCGGCAGGTGTCTGTGCGCTTCATTCCCAGAACCGCTATGATCTTATCGTGCTCGACCTTCATATGCATGGAATGGACGGCTTCCAGGTTATGGAAGCATTGAAGACGATCGAAACGGACGACTACCTTCCCGTCCTCGTCATCACGGCGCAGCCGGACCAAAAGCTGCGCGCGCTGAAAGCGGGGGCCAAGGATTTCATCAGCAAGCCGTTCGACAACTCGGAAGTCCTGACCCGCATTCGCAATATGCTGGAAGTGCGGCTGCTCCACGAACAATGCAGGACCCACGGGAAACTCTTGGAAGACGTGGTGCGGGAGCGTACAGCCGAGCTGCGCGCGAGCGAGGAGATGTTCCGCGATCTCGCGGCAAACATTCCCGAGGCCTTATGGATCAGGGACATTGAGCGGGGGACGATCCAATATGTGAATCCGGCTTGGCAAAAACTCAGCGGTTTTGCCTGCGTTCCCGGAGACCCGCTTGAGAAGGTTCACCAAGCCATTCACCCCGACGATCTGCAATGGGTGACCCATGAGCGGCGCAAGTCGCCAAGCACGCATACCAGCAGCGAATACCGGCTCGTGCGCCCCGATGAAACCTTGCGCTGGGTTCACGCGCGGAGCTTCCCGATCGCAAACCCCTCGGGACGAGCTCCATTGATCGTCGAGATCCTCGAGGATATCACGCAGCGTAGAGAAGCGCAGCGGCAGCTGGTGCATCTGGCACGCCATGACTCGCTCACTGGACTTCCCAATCGCACGCTTCTGTACGAAGTGTTGCGCGACGCGCTGTTGCGCGCGAAGGAGGACCAGCTGATCGTTTCCGTCCTGTTGCTCGACATCGATGACTTCAAGACAGTGAACGACACCCTGGGGCATACGATAGGCGATGCCCTGTTGCGCGAATTCGGGGCGCGATTGACCGAATGCGTACGCCCCGAAGATACCGTCGGCCGGCTTGGTGGCGATGAATTTGCCGTGGTTGTGCTCACACCGAAGGATGCTCGCGGCCCCATCGAGGTTGCCAACAGAATAAGACATGCATTGCAGCACCCCGTGATGACGAACGGTCAGAACATACTGGTCACGACCAGCATCGGCATCGCAAGCTGTCCGAACGACACGACCGATCTCGAAACGCTCATCCGCTTTGCCGACGCCGCCATGTACGACGCCAAGGCCTCAGGCCGGAATGCTTTCCGTTGCTACACGGCGGAAATGAACGCGCGCGCGGTGGCGAAGTCGGACCTTGAAGGCGCACTGCGATTCGCACGGGAGCGCGACCAGTTCGTCCTGCACTACCAGCCGAAGGTACAGATCGACAGCGGGAGATGGACAAGTGTCGAGGCCCTGCTCCGCTGGAATCGGCCCGGACACGGACTTGTCCTGCCAGGAAGCTTCATTCCGGCGCTCGAGGAGATGGGCCTGATCGTGCCTGTCGGAGCCTGGGTTATCGATATGGCGTGCCGGCAAATCCGCCAATGGCAAGTGTCGGCGCTCGGCGAGGTCAGAATCGCGGTAAACGTGTCTTCGCGTCAGGTGCGGGAGGATCGATTTGTCTCCGATGTCGCCGCAATAATGCGCGACTATCATATCGACCCTACGTTGCTGGAATTCGAGATAACGGAGAGCACGTTGCTTGCGAATGGCGAATCCGCCGACATCGCTCTGCGGGAACTGAAGGATATGGGAATTTCCATTTCCATCGACGACTTCGGAACTGGATATTCCAACCTCGCCTATCTGAAACGTTTCCTGGTCGATGCGCTCAAGATCGACATCAGCTTCATCCGCGATGTCACGACCAACGCGGACGACGCCACGATCGCGGTCGCCATCATCAATATGGCGCACAGCCTGCGGCTGAAGGTCGTCGCCGAAGGCGTCGAGACACGGGAGCAACTCGATTTCCTGCGCCTTCACGGCTGTGACGAGGTTCAGGGCTACTTCCTCTCGAGGCCGCTGCCGGCGGAGGAGCTTTCCGCGAAATTTGACCAAGCCGCCACCGGTCATGCGATGCGGTGGCCCGCTTCACTGACCGCACAACGGAGCGTCGTCCATGCGTAGTTTGGAGCCGATTGTCGGCAATCCGTGGTTGCCCAGCCAACCCAACGCCTGCGCCTATGAGCCCAGGCCGCCGAGGAAGCGGACATATCTGAACGGCAAGCTGGTGTATGGCGAAGGTGCGTACACGCTCGACTGTGCCATTCACGACATTTCCGATGGTGGCGCCCGGGTGATTCTGTCTCGGCGCCAGCCTTTGCCGCTTTGTCTCTATTTGATCGTGGTCAAATACTGCATTGCCTACGAGGCCCAGGTCGTGTGGCTGAACTTCCCTGCGCGCGGCCTGAAATTCTCAAAGATGTTCCTCCTGAGCGACGCTCTGCCCGAGGAATTGCGATTTCTCCGCAAGCTGTGGGGCGATCTCTACACCAGGTCGGGGGTGGATACCATCTGGTAGATTTGCGCCAGGTGTTGGTGCTCCTGCAACTTCCCGGCGTTCCGGCCCCTTCAAACCGGACGAGCCGGACATGACGCTTGCCAAGTTGTCCCCAAGCGAAGAGTCGGGTGATGCCATTTCTTCCCGCGCGCTTAAGTCAAGCCGCCTGACCGGCGGACCCGGGGGGCAGGTGGGTTCTTCGACAATGGACGCCGCGCCCTACGGGTTGCGGCCGTCCCATTGAGTATTATTATAGTTGAAACCTTCACACAGTCAGTGCTAGTTAAAGGTGAATTGAAAAGCGCCTCTCGCTAGGCACGGCCAATAACGGACCAATAACGAATGCGAGAAAGGCCTCTGCATCGGGCCAGAGCGGCCAAGCCGCGGTCCGCCGAGTCCGCACATGGCTCTCCTAGCGGCCCCCAAGACTTCCTGGTCGTCGGAATAGGCGCCTCCGCCGGCGGCCTTGAAGCGTGCAGGAAGTTCGTGCGCGCGCTGCCCGCCGGCAGCGGCATGGCCTTCATACTGGTCCAGCATCTCGATCCGACGCACGAGAGCATGATGGTGGATCTGCTGGCCAATCACACGTCATTGAAAGTGCAGCAAGCAACCGAAGGAATGCGACTGGAGCGCGACCACCTATACGTCATTCCACCGGGAGCCTACCTCGCTGTCGGAAATGGTTCTCTGCATCTCTCAAAACTACAGGTTCATCACGGCGCGCGCGCGCCGTTCGACTTTCTGCTGCGCTCGTTGGCGGAAGAGTATGGCCCGCGCGCCGTCTGCGTGATCCTCTCAGGAACGGGATCCGACGGCAGCCTTGGGCTGAAGGCTATCAAGGAAAATGGCGGGCTCGTCATCGCACAGGACCCAGATGAGGCGGCTTATGAAGCCATGCCGCGCAACGCGATTCTGACGGGCACCGTGGATGTCGTGCTTCCTATCGCAGAAATCCCCGGCACGCTTGTCAAATATGGCCGGCAAACATCTCTCGTTTCCGCCTCTGACGAGCCTGTGGCGCAAGGTGAGGGCCAGGAATGGCTGCCGGAGATCATTGCACTCCTCCGCGAACAGACCGGTCACGATTTCACGCTCTACAAACAGGGCACGCTGCAGCGCCGAATCCAGCGGCGCATGGAGATGACAGCAAACGGAAGCGGTGGTGGCATCGATAGCTATCTCGCACTTCTGCGCGGCGACTCGAACGAGCTCGATCTGCTTGCCAAGGACCTGCTCATCAACGTCACGAGCTTCTTTCGCGATTCGAAGGTCTTCGATCTGCTGGCGGACAAGATCGTTCCCGACCTCGTCCGGAATCATCCGCTCGACGACTCGCTGCGAATCTGGGTTGCCGGGTGCAGCACGGGCGAGGAGACCTACTCACTCGCCATGCTTTTCCGTGAGCAGATCGTGGCGGCAAAGAGAAAGGTCAAGCTGCAAGTCTTCGCCTCCGATGTCGACCCCGACGCAGTGGCCAGGGCGCGAGAGGGCGTTTACCCGGATACGATCGAGGCGGACGTATCTCCGCAACGCCTTGCCCGCTTCTTCTCGAAGGAGGGGTCGAATTATAGGGTTTTGCCCGAGTTGCGCGCAGCGGTGGTCTTTGCCGTGCAGGACGTGCTGGCCGACCCACCATTCTCGCGCCTCGACCTCGTTTCATGCCGGAATCTGCTGATCTATCTGCGTCCCGAGGCACAGGCGAAGATTGTATCGCTCTTCCACTTCGCTTTGCGCGAGGGCGGAATTCTTCTTCTTGGCAACGCCGAGACGGTCGGAAGCGTGGAGGGTCGTTTCGAGCCGATATCCAAGCAGGAGCATATCTTTCGGCACGTCGGGCGCAGCCGGCCGGGCGAGTCTGGATTTCCAACGAGAGTTCGAGATGGTGCGAGCGTCCCCCCGCACTCGCTGCAAGTCCAACCGGTCTCGCGCCAAGTCGCCCTCGCCGAGCTCTGCCGACGGCTGGTGATGGAGACCTACGCGCCGGCCGTGGTGCTGATCAACCGCAAGAATGAGTGTCTCTATTCCTTGGGACCGACTGACCGCTATCTGCACGTGGCGCCCGGCCACCCAAGCCACGACTTGCTGGCGATGGCGGATCTGGAGGTGCGGACAAAGCTTCGATCGGCAATTCAGCAGGCGCGTCAAGAGAGCGCGCCGGCCGTCGTCTCCGGTGGCCAGGTGAATCAAAACGGCAACGTGCTGCGATTCCGCATCGCCGTGCAGCCGGTCGTGAACGAAGGCGAGGAATTGCTTCTGATTTGCTTCATCGACGAGGCGCAGCCCGAACGGAAAGCGCCCCGCCCGGGCGGACCGAGAGATGTTGCGCGCGTTGCCGAGCTCGAGCGGGAACTCGAAGCCGCAAGAACGGAACTCCGGAATGCCATCCACGATCTTGAGATCTCCAGCGAAGAGCAAAAGGCGATCAACGAGGAAGCGTTGTCCATCAACGAGGAGTACCAATCGACGAATGAAGAGTTGCTCATGTCGAAGGAGGAGTTGCAGTCGCTGAACGAGGAACTCACGGCTCTCAACAACCAGCTCCAGGAAACGCTGGAGCGGCAACGCACGACCTCCGACGATCTCCAGAACATTCTGTACAGCACCCATGTAGCGACGCTTTTTCTCGACACCGACCTCAACATCCGCTTCTTCACGCCGGCCACCAAATCGCTCTTCAGCGTCATTCCAAGCGACGTGGGGCGACCGCTCGCGGATCTCAGTTCGCTCGCCGCCGATGGTGCTCTTCTGGCCGATGCCAGAATCGTTCTGCAGACACTGGCACCGATCGAGCGAGAGATCGAAGCGCAGAACGGCGCCTGGTATGTTCGCCGCATATTGCCGTACCGGACCCAAGCGGACGGAGTCGAAGGCGTGGTCATCACGTTTGCCGATATCACCGAACGCCGGCACTCGGCGGATGCGCTGGAGGCCGCCAGGCGGCAGGCGCAGTTGGCCAATATCGCGAAATCGCGTTTTCTCGCCGCCGCGAGTCACGACCTCCGCCAGCCTCTTCAAACGCTCGCCTTGCTTCAAGGCAAGCTAGCGAAAATTGTCGAGGGCGAGCAGGCGCGAAAACTGGTCGCGCGGCTTGACGAAAGCTTGGCCGCCATGTCGGGCATGCTCGACGCGCTGCTCGACATAAACCAGATCGAAGCCGGCACTGTTCACGCCGAGATGGCCAGTTTCCCTATCGATGACCTGATGAAGCGGTTGAAGAACGACCTTACGTATCACGCCGAGGCCAAGGGACTTAGCTTGCGTGTAGTCCCTTGTGGTCGGTTGATCCGCAGCGATCCACGCCTTCTTGAGCAGATGATCCGAAATCTGCTTTCGAATGCTTTGAAGTATACGGAGCGCGGCAAGGTGCTGCTAGGTTGCCGACGTCTCAAGCGGACTCTGAGCATCGAGATCTGGGACACCGGCATAGGCATTCCTGCCGAGGAGCTTCAAGCAATCTTCGAGGAGCACCGCCGGCTCGACAATGGTCTGCGCGGCCACGGGCTCGGCCTCGGTCTTGCCATCGTCCGACGCCTGGGGGACTTGCTTGGCCATAAGATACAAGTCCGTTCGCGTCTTGGTAAGGGCTCCGCGTTCACCATCGAGGTGCCGCTCCTTCCGGGAGAAAAACCACTCCGCCGCGAACGCCGCAGGCAACGCGAGGATGACACGGCCCTGGAGCGCTCGCGCCGCACGGGTGCGATCCTGATTGTCGAGGACGATCCCGAAGTGCGCGAGCTCCTGGAGCTTCTTCTCAAGGAAGAGGGCCATCGAACGGCAGCCGCACCGGACGGCGTCGCCGCGCTGGAGTTGATGGCGCGAGGAAGCATCCGGCCCGATCTTATCCTTGCGGACTACAATTTGCCGAAAGGCATGGACGGGATCGAGGTCGCTTCAAAGGCGCGTGAAAAGCTCCATAGCCAGATCCCGGTCATCGTTTTGACCGGCGACATCTCGGACGACACTTTGCGCACGATCGTGCGCCAAGACTGCATCCAGCTAAACAAGCCGGTGAAGGTTCAGGAGCTCACGCGGGCAATCCAGCGTCTGCTGTCCAAATCGCCATCCGCCGCTGCCATGGCCGCTCCGGTCGTCTGCGAAGCGCCCATGAGTTCGGGCCCCCCCGTCATCTACGTTGTCGACGATGACAGTCATGTGCGCGAGGCATTGCGCACGGCACTGGAGGAAGACGGCCGGACAGTCGAACCCTATTCCAGCTGCGAAGGGTTCCTCGAAGCCTATCGGCCCGGGCGTGAGGCATGCCTCTTGATCGATGCCTATCTGCCCGGGATGAGCGGAGTCGAATTGCTGCGGCGGCTGGATGCCGCGGAGCATCGGCTGCCCGCCATCATGATCACGGGCAATAGCGACGTGGCGATGGCCGTTGAAGCGATGAAGGCGGGCGCTTCGGATTTCATTGAGAAGCCCGTCGGCCGCGGCGAACTGCTCGCCAGCGTCGAGCGCGCGCTCGAACAATTCAGGGATGCGACCAAGCCATCCGCCTGGCGAGCGGACGCGGCAAACAGGGTCGCGCGCCTGACTCAACGGCAGCGCCAGATCATGGAATTGGTGCTCACCGGCCATCACAACAAGAACATCGCCGCCGAACTCGGCATCAGCCAGCGCACGGTCGAGAACCACCGCGCCGCGATCATGAAAAAGACCGGTTCCGCGTCGCTTCCGGCGCTGGCCCGCTTCGCCCTTGCCGCGGCATGGAGCGGCGGGGGGGG
>DATCOJ010000075.1:0-6918 GCA_036564785.1 Rhizomicrobium sp.
GATCTCGAGATAGCCGCCATAGATGCGGTGCGCCTGCGGGTACAGCTTCAGGGGCGGCAGGCCGGGCCTGGTGTTCGCAAAGGTAGCCTCGGTTACGCCGCTGCCGATTATCACGTTGGCGATACCCTGATAGGGGCTTCCCAAGCCTTGGCTGAGGGTGCTGCTCAGCAGACGGGCCGGCGGCGCCGCGGCGATGTCGCTCGCCCAGCCGTTGCTGAAGATACCGCCGGGCTTGTACTCGGAAATCGTCACCGTCGAGCCTGTCCGATAAGCCGGGCCGAGCACGCACGAACCGCTCGGTGCCGGGCCCGCTGGCACGGTCAGCGTGCTGGTCGCCGCTCCGGGGGCCGCAAGGTTGAAGGTGAACGCCTGGCCCGTCGTAACGCCAGGTCCGGCGACTTTGCAGAGCTTGAGCTGGCCCCACTCGCTGTTTACCGAGATGTCCTCGACCGCGTAGCTGTTGGCCAAGGTGAGGGCGCTGAGAAAAGTGCCGCTGTTGTTGAACTTGAGAATTTGGCTGAAGGGATTGCCGCCCCAGATGCGAACGACGAAATAGGTCGTGCCGTCAAACGCAATACCGGTGGTGCTCTGGTGGTTAGGGTCGAGAATGAACTGAGGCGTCTGAAGGGCGCCGGCGAGGCTGTAGACGTCGTAGGGGCCGCTGGAGTCGCCGCGGTTCGAGATCAACTTGCCGTTGGCGTATTCGATTCCGTCGCAGCTGCTCGTGCAACCCGATAGGTGGAGCGTCGCTTGATAGACTCCGGACTGGCTGTATTTGAACACCCTGTTGGTGAAGGTATAGTCCTGGATATAAAAACTGCTGCCGTCAAAGGCGATTGCCGACAAGAACGAAACACCCGCAATGTTGACGGCAAAGGCCGTGCCGAGATCGGTATGCGTGACGAAATTGTATTTGAAGACTCTGTTGGAACTGCGGCTGGTGTAGTAGAGGACGTCGCCGATCTGGACGATGCCCCGGCCTCCGATCCGGCTTTGGCCCGCAGGCGGCACGTTGATCTGCGTGATCAAACTCCCCGTCGTCAGGTTCCATTGCTGAAGCACAGCGTTCCCTTGGTTTTCGCTGTTGGTCCAGATGGTGGCGGCGCCGGCCAGCGCACCACCCGTCGCCGCCAGCGCCACTGCGAGCACAAGACCGAGAAGACACGCGCCCGCAGCTTGGACGCGCGACGACTGCTTCAGAAATCTGCGCATTTCGCCCCCTTTTGATGGCCCGACCCTAGGCTCACTGGAGGCACCTGTCACCGACTGCACTGCTCGGCGCCGCGGCAGCCCGGGTGGGAATCCTTGGCGAGGGGCGTTGCACAGAAGAAGCAGCTTGACTGCGGTCTCGCCATAGGCGGTGTTGCGCGACCACGCGACCGAAAAGCTGTCCACGCCCGCCGTCTTGCCTTGCGGTTGCTGCTGCTGCGGTTGCTGCTGCTGAGGTTGCTGTTGCTGCAAGGGCTGCTGCTGTTGCGTCTGCTGCTGAGGCTGGGGTTGCTGCCCGCCGGCGCCGCTGACCTCCTTGAGACGGGCCACGGTGTCCTCGCCACTCTTGGATCGCTCCGTTTCGCGTCCACCTTCGGTTCGCGGCGGAATGTGGCTGAAGTCCTGATGCGGGTCCGCCGCAGTCCGCGCGAGGGCGCGCGAACGACATTGGAACGCCGCGCGATGGCAACGTTGGGCGACGCGACCTGTCGCCGTGCAACCTACCACTAGGAACCGGCGATGGCCCACGGGGAGGGGCTATGCGGCAGCCGCCGTTTCGGTCCTAGATGACCGCGCTGCATTCGACATGCGGGTCTGCCGAATTTCGCAAACACTAGACGGCTCCGGGGAAGCAAACTCGGCCGTCTTCGCTACGACTGTTTCCAACTCGTTGCCGTGCAGTTGCCGCCAGTCGGCACCACCACTTTGATGTTGTAGTACCACATCGGAGGCACCACGATCGTGATTGCTTCGCGACCTGTACCCGACAGCGATGCAATCAACCGGTTCGCCGAAGCCTGCCCCACCCATCCCTCAAGGTCCTTTGGAGCGAGCGTGGCATTGCAGAACCCGATGACAAAGATTGATCTGTTTGTGGTGTTTTGATGCTGCGCATTTGTTAGTACGACGTCGCCCTGCGCCCAGGCACTGGTGCCCGCCAACAGTCCAGCAGCGACCACCATAGGCAGTGTTGTACGTTTCATTGAGGCCCCCAGATGAAAATTCTTCACTACTCTCCGCGATGTCGATTTATGAGTCAACACACCTAAATAGTCGTGTAATATAGAACAAAAACAATGCTCTATCAGAATCAGGGAATATTCGTGCATAGTTTTATCGTATGGCGGTGCGAATGCGTCGGGATCTGTGATCTTCAAGACATCTGTTTGTTGTTATTCTGAACACCAGCCATCACGCGGCAGATGCTGTTCCAAACCGGCCCAGATGGCGATCTCACATCGGCCCGACGAGCGCCATGAAGTCCAAATAGGCCGCCCTGACGGTTTGGTTCTCGTCCAGCTCCAGCGAGCGCTGGTAGCAATCGCGCGCGCGCCGGTAATCCTCTCGCGCTTGCGCAGCCTGCGCCTCGGCGAAGAGCCGGGCGGCTTCCGCGCGATCTTTTTCCGGAGTTTTCATATCGTCCGCCACTACGCCACCCAAGCCTTCTTCACTTCATCCTTCTGCCGCTCGAGCGAGTCGGGGACGAATTCGTGCTCGACGCCGAGCTTCTTCAGCTTGGCCGCCATGTCCGTACGGTGGGTATTGCCCATGCCGACGAGCATATAGCCGCCCACCAGCGCCTGCTGGATTTTCGTCCACATGATCGCCTCGCGGGCCGGATTGAAGTCCATCAAACCCGGCGAGGCGTTGCCCTCAAGCGTCTTGCCTTCCTTCACCAGATCCTTGTTTCCGGTCTCGGTGCCGAGTTGCTGGATGTAGCGCGAGCCGTATTCGTGCATCGCCACCGCGAAATCCTTGACCACCGGCAGGACCTTGAAGCTGCCGGGCTCGGTCAGCTCGTAGATGCCGATCAGATCGTCGCCGTCCTTCTTGGTCATCAGCGCGTCGAGATCGGCCTTGTTCGCGGTATAGGTGTCGGCGAGCTTGCGGCCGCTGGTGGTGACCGGCAGTTCGCTTGAGCTGGGCTTACCGAAGCCTTTCGTGGCGAGGTCCTTGGCGATGTGGATGCCGAGCGTGAAATAGAGTGCGGCGCGCTCCCCGCCCGAATAGGCGCTGAGCGATGGGCGGCTGACCCATTCCTTCTTCTTCGCCGCGCTCATGGTGGCGGGCGACTTGCCGATGAATTCGCGCACCAGCGCCGCCCCGGTCATCGCCTTGATGACGACGTTCTCCAGCTCCGGCTTGAACTTGCTTCCGGCCTTGACCTCTTTGGCTGAGTCGTACTGCTTGTTGACCTCGCCGATCCGCTTCTTGGTGTCCGGGGTCTTCATGCCGGCCACGTCCACGGCTTCGTTGAACGGCTCGTATTTGAAGCGCTGGGTGTGCAGACCCACCACGACGTCCTCGAAATTGCCCTTCGGATCGTGGTGTTTCTCGCCCAGCACGGTGAGTTTCTTGGGCGGCAGACGGTACCAATAGGTGCCGGCCGAGCCGGTGGTGACGTCGCCGATATAGTCCGTGGTCCCGTTGGCGAAACTGTCCAGCTCGGCTGTGTCGGTGAAGGCGCGCGGCGTGGCATCCGCAATGAGGTCCTTGACCTTGACGCGGGTCCCGACCGCTTTCTTTGCTCCGGTTTGATACTCGGTTTCGTCGATCTTGGTCTTGCCGCCGCCGGTCCGCACCAGGCGCTGGATCGGAAAATCGCGCGCGGCGTTTGACGGCGGCACGAGCGCGGGCGGCATGGCAGCCGGCGCAGCGCTCGCGGCACGGGCGCCCATGCGGTCCGCCTCGGCTTCGAGCGCAGGATCGTCGTTGATCTTGCTATCGCTTGCGTTGGGCCTCGCCCGTCCGCTCAGTTGCTGGACGGCATGCCAGGCTTCGTGCGGCAGATGGGGTTCGGCTCCGCTCGCCAGATGAATGTCGCGGCCCTGGGTGTAGGCCAGCGCGTTCCAGTCGGCCGGACTCCTCGAGTTGTGATGGACGCGGACACCGGACAAGTCCACCCCGGAGAGCGCTTCCATTCCTTGCTGCAACTGCGACGGCAGTGCGGAAGGCTGTCGGGCGCGATCGTGGGCCGGAACGTGACCGAAATCGGATGCCGTTGCCGCCGTGTCGTTGGAGCGCTCCAACCGCGGCGAATGCCTGGCGGCCACCGTCGCGGATTCTGCGGCGCGCGGCGGAGCGATCAGTGCGCTCTGTTTGGGTTTCTGCGCGTAGGCGCGAATGGCACGGCCTCCTGACGTCGCGACAACCGATGCGGCATGACGATAGAGCATGACAAAAATGCAATCCAGAGAGGATTCCAATCTTTGCGAGCGCGCTCAGCTCTTGCGGCCGAAGAAGCGGTCTCGTCCAATCAGGCTCTATTCAGCTTTGCCGAAATGCGTGGGCTCGTGTCCGATTGAGTCCCATTGCCCAAGGGCATATCGGAACAGCCGGCGCGGCCCGAGCCCCGACGGCTCCGTGGTGCTGGAGAGCAGTTGACCGGCCCCTCCTTCTCCCGCCTTCCCATATTTGAATCCCTGGGTTTGAGGATCTATTTTTGTGAAATATAACCTGCCTTCGATCAACCAATCTCCCTTCGTGTTCGGCCCCCGATTTGGCAAGAACCAGAGGTCCTTGCCATCGCGCTCTACTCCTTGGCTGTCCACACACCACGCTTCCCATAGATCCGGAGGATATTTCAGCTCAAGGGCGGCGCCTTTGTCATCCTGCGCGGTCACCTTCTTCTTGATGTGCTGGATGATCCAGCCGTCCTGCTCGGTGGTGCCGAACTGCACGATCCAATGGAAACGCCCGTTCGGAAACCACGCCGCCGCCGTCGTAGTGGTCGCTGTGATGACGACATTGTCATCAGGTTCTTTTGTTTGCGCTTTCGAGATGTTGCGCGCCTCGACGTGTTGGGTCTGTACCGATTTTGGTTGCATGCGGATCAAGGCTCCGCCCTGTATCGTGTGTGCGAGTTCGTGCGCAAGCAGCGCACGGCCGCGATCGGTATCTGGTGAATATTCGCCGACATTGAAGGCCAAATTGTTCCCCGTCGCGAAAGCGCGAGCGCCCACCGCTTGTGTCGCATGCCTCGCCTTCGCATCCATATGCACCCGCACTTTGCTGAAATCGTGTCCGAAGCGCGGTTCCATGAAGGCGCGCGTAGCGGCGTCGAGCGGCTGGCCGGGAGAGTTGAGCACCTCATGGACGATGGGCGGGGCTTCGATGCCGCCGACATCGTTCGTGCCGAAGGTTTTTGTCCGCACCTTTGCAGCGGGCGCGTTCGCCAATTCGGATTCTCGGGCGCGGCCCTTGGATGGCGCCTGTGGCTCCGGCATCCGCATCACCTGTTCAGCGATGCGGTCGGCCTCCTGCTCGAATTCGTCTCTTGGCGCGCCGATTGCGAGTTTCGACTGGATTCTGGGCGGCGTCAGCGGCGCGTGCGGGGGAATGCCGCTGAAATCGAAGACAGGAGCCGCTTCGTCGATGCGCGCGGGGGGAGGCCGGCGCAGTTTAGGCTCCGGTGCGACCGCCGGTCTGGCGCGGCTTGCCGACTGAGGTGTGGCGGATCTCTGAGCGTGGCTGCGCATGGCACCGCTCCAAGTTGCGAACGCGTCACTCGCACAAGTAGAACATGGCACATCTGCGATCTGAACGCGAGGTGCCTCCCGCGGCCTGACGCAGCCCGTGGGACATCGGGCGGGTATTCGAGTCTTTCACATCGGGGACGTCACGGGCCGGTGGGCGCAGGCGCGGTCGAGCGGGCAAGGCTCGCAGATCGGCGCCGCGCGCTTGCATAACGCCTTGCCGTGCTCGCGCAACACGACATAGGCGCGCTGCAGACCCCCCGCATCCGAACCGCATTCGCGGAGAAGAACTCCAGTCGCCGCCTTGTAGGTCTGCGCATAGGATTTCTGTTCGGCGACGAAACCCAGCCGCACCAGCGCGCGCAAGCCGTTGGATTCGACGCTTGGTCGTGCTGCGACTCCGGTAAACAGAAGTATGCGGTCGGCGCCGGGATCGCCGACCGAGGGGAATTTCTTGAGCAGCGCACGCGCCTTGGCGAGCGGCAGCGCGCGCAAGGCGCTGGGAACGTCGCCATCGCATTGGGAAATCGCCAGCGCTCCGATCTCGCGCAGCCGCTCCGCGCGCTTCTGCGGATGCATGCCGCCGCGTCCGGCGATATCGGTGAGAACCGGCATCGGGGCATTGGCGATCTCATGCGCCTCGAGCCCGATGCGTTTTTTGAACTCGGCGAACAATTCCGCGCGCCGCGCATCGTCAATCAGATAGCCGACATTCTCCCACACCAGGATCGCCAGCGGATCGCTCAGCGGCTTTCCCATGGGGTAGAGCGGGGCCAGTTTGTCAATCGCCGCCCGCAACGAAATCGATGGCTTGGTATTCCGTCCGGCGCGCGGCATCGACGCCTCGCCCGACGCTACCGCAAGGTGCGCCGTCCGGTGATGGCGTGATAGATCAACAACACCACGATGGCGCCGACCACCGCGACCAGCATGGAATAGAGGTTGAATCCGGTGATGCTGGTGCCGCCGATGGTCGAGAAGATGAAGCCGCCCACCATGGCGCCCACCAGCCCGAGCGCGATGTTCATCAGGCAGCCTTCGCCTTGAGCATTCACCACCTTGCTGGCGACGAAGCCGCTGATCAGTCCCAGCAAAATCCAACCTATGACCGACATGGCGGCGTCCCTTTCGCGGCGGCGAAAACATAGGTAGTCGTATCCGGTCGCACAAGCGAGTCGGGAGAGGGCTATGGCGCTCGGCATCGGACGGTTCTGGAGGGCGCTGGGGCCCGGCC
>DATCOJ010000076.1:0-36892 GCA_036564785.1 Rhizomicrobium sp.
ACCCTCTCCCCCAGTGGGGGAGAGGGAATCTATTTTTGAAAGCAGCTTGGCTACGCCGTTGACAAAGGGCTCGGCGCCGATGATCCCGACATTGGGATGATGCTGCGCTTGCCAGAAGAGATGCTCGCCGCCGCCGAAGCCGATCTCGAGCCAGATGTCGTGCAGCGGCCCCCCACCCGATCCGCTTCGCGGATCGACCTCCCCACAAGGGGGAAGTGAAAAGTAGGCGTTGGGATCGTCGCGCGCTTGCAGCTTCAGCTCCAACTGAGGCAGCAGGTCGTCGAGCAGGCGCTGCTGGTGCGCGGAGAGCTTCGGCCCTTTGCGGCGGCCGTAGAGCTTGCGCGTCCTGTCGGGCGAATCGTTCATCGTCGGGGACCGCGCTGTTGCAAAGCGGGGCCGATTGCCTCTTGCCGGAGCAATCCTATTCGGGCGACTCTGTGCGTCATGATTTCCCAGAAGACCCGTTACGCCTTTCGCGCCCTATTCTACATCGCCCGTTCGAAGGGGCCCGTCTCGCTTTCCGACATCGCCGCCAGCGAAAACCTCTCGCGCAAGTTTCTGGAACTGGTGATGGCGGAGCTGAAGCGCCACCATTTGGTCACCGCGAGCCGCGGCAAGAAAGGCGGCTACGAGTTGGCCCGGCCGGCCGGCGACATCTCCTATGCCGAAGTGATCCGCGCCATCGACGGGCCCCTGGCCATGGCGCCCTGCGCCAGCGTCACCGCCCACCGCCAGTGCCGCGACTGCTACGACCCAAGATTTTGCGCCATCCGCCAAGTGCTGCTGGAGGTGCGGGGCAGCACGGCTGAGATTCTGGAGCGCCATAAGCTCTCGGATTTCCTGGGAATTTTGCCAAAAATCGCCGTCTGACCGAGGGCCGCCAACGCCGACTGGCGTCCGACGGCAACAAATCATATTGACTCTATAGGAATAATGGACATTATGCCCCCGGGGATCGGTTTGCCGCGCCGGCCAAGCCCCCGCACGGGCCGGCTCCATTTGGTTTTTCGAAAGGGATGTCGAAACCATGTCCGGCCTGAAGCAATACCTCACACCTGCCGCGCTTCTCTGCCTCGTGTCGCTTCCGGCTATTCCGGCCGCAGCGGCCCAGTCCAGCCAGGACAGCAACGCCGCCAAGATCGACGAGCTGAACCAGCAGCTGCAGGACCTGTCCAATCAGGTGCAGGATCTGAAGCGCAGCCAGGCGGCGCAATATGCCGACATCCAGAGCAAGCGCAGCAGCGACGTGCAGGTCTCGCTGAAGAACGGACGCCCCAGCTTCACCAGCGGCGACGGCGACTTCAGCTTGGCGCTCAGGACGCTGGTACAATACGACACGGCCTATTACAGCCAGGGCAAGGTACCGGCCGGCATCGATTTCAGCAGCGGCAACAATTTCCGCCGCGCCCGCTTCGGCGCCTCCGGGACCTTGTTCAAGGACTGGTCCTACGAATTCATCTACGATTTCGGCGGCTCCGGCACCGAAGCCTCCACCATCAGCAGCGCCTATATCCAATACGACGGCCTGGCGCCGGTGCATGTGAAGCTCGGCGCCTATCCGCCGCCGGAGAGCTTCGAGGACTCGACCTCGGCCTCCGACCTGCTGTTTCTCGAGCGCTCGCAGCCGACCGATCTGGCGCGCAGCGTCGCCGGCTCCGATGGGCGCGACGCAGCGAGCATTCTCTCCTACGGCGACGACTACTTCGCAGCGCTGTCCTACACCGGCGGCCTCGTCGGCGACGCCGCGGTGTTCGACGAGCAGCAGGCTCTGGTCGGCCGCTTCGCCTACCGGCTGTTTCATTCCGATGACGCGAATTTCGCGCTGGGCGCGGATTCGACCTACGTGTTCAAGCTCGCCGATACCGCTGCCGGTCCGAATTCGCCGCATGCGTTGCGGCTGCGCGAGCGGCCCGAGCTCAATGTCGACAGCGAAAGCATCCGCCTGATCGACACCGGCACGCTCGACGCCAGCAAATATTGGGAGTGGGGCGCCGAAGCCACCGGCAACTGGCAGAGTCTCTATGCGCAAGGCGGCTATTTCAACTACGCGGTGACGCGGCGCGACAGCATCTTGCCCGATCCCAAATTCGACGGCTGGTACGCGCAGGCAAGCTGGATGCTGACCGGCGAGGCCAAGCCCTACCGCAGCGAGCGCGGCGCCTACGGTCTGCCAACACCGGCCGAGCCGTTCTCCTTCGATCATCCGGGGCTCGGCGCCTGGGAATTGGCGGCGCGCTACAGCGTGCTCGATCTCGATTATCGCCCCGGCGATGCCGGCACTGCCACGCCAGTGGGCGGCATCCGCGGCGGGCGGCAGAAGATCTGGACCGCGGGGCTCAACTGGTATCCCAACAACGCCATCCGCTTCGTGCTCGATTATCAGCATACGGATGTTTCGCGGCTGAGCTCGACGGGCGCCGATCTCGGCGCGCGGCTCAACGCCGTCTCGCTGCGCGCCCAACTCGCCCTCTGAGCCGAAGGAGAACCCCATGCGACGAATTCGCTTCGTTCTGGCATCGGCCGCGCTGCTGCTTGCCGCCGGCGTCGCGCAGGCCGCCGACGTCACCCTGCTCAACGTCAGCTACGATCCCACCCGCGAGCTCTACAAGGACGTCAACGCCGCTTTCGCCGCGCAGTGGAAGGCAAAGACGGGCGGCGGCGTCACCATCAACCAGTCTCATGGCGGCTCGGGCGCGCAGTCGCGCGCGGTGATCGACGGGCTGGACGCGGACGTGGTGACCTTGGCGCTGGCCTACGACATCGACGCCATCGCGCAGAAGGGCAAGCTGCTGCCCGCCAATTGGCAGAGCCGCCTGCCGGAGAACAGCACGCCCTACACCTCGACCATCGTGTTCCTGGTGCGCAAGGGCAATCCCTGGAAGGTGAAGGACTGGCCAGACCTGGTGAAGCCGGGCATCCAGGTCATCACGCCCAATCCCAAGACCTCCGGCGGCGCCCGCTGGGCTTATCTCGCCGCCTGGGCCTATGCGCAGAACGCGCCCGGCGGCAATGCGGACAAGGCCAAGGCCTTTGTCGGCAAGCTCTACGGCAGCGTGCCGGTGCTCGATACCGGTGCGCGCGGCTCGACCACCACCTTCGTGCAGCGCGGCATCGGCGACGTGCTGCTCGATTGGGAGAACGAGGCGCATCTGGCGCTGAAGGAGCAGGGCGGCGACCAGTTCCAGATCGTCTATCCGCCGACCTCCATTCTCGCTGAGCCGCCGGTCGCCGTGGTCGACAAGAATGTCGATCGCCACAAGACCCGTGCGGCGGCGGAAGCCTATCTCAAGTTTCTCTATTCCAAGGATGGCCAGGAGATCGAAGCAAAGAACTTCTACCGTCCGCGCGACAAGGCGGTGCTGGCCGCGCATGCGGCCGACTTTCCCAACCTGAAGCTCTACACAGTCGATCAGGTGTTCGGCGGCTGGCAGAAGGCGCAGGCCACGCACTTCGCCGATGGCGGCGTGTTCGATCAGATCTACAAACCCGGCCACTGAGCATGGTCGCGATCCCGGCCGGGAGATGGCACGAGCGCAGCGTCCTGCCGGGCCTGGGCCTATCGCTGGGATTCACGGTCTTCTATCTCTCCTTCGTCGTGCTCATTCCGTTGGCTGCGCTCATCATCCGGCCGTGGTCGTTGGGCATCGACGGCTTCGTGCGGGAGATCACGGAGCCAAGAGTCCTGGCGGCGTTGAAACTTTCCTTCGGTACGGCGGCGACGGCGGCGCTGATCAATGCCGTGTTCGGCCTCATCGTGGCCTGGACCCTGGTGCGCTACCGCTTTCCGCTGAAGCGGTTGATCGATGCCTTCGTCGACCTGCCCTTCGCGTTGCCGACGGCGGTGGCGGGCGTGGCCTTGAGCGCGCTCTATGCGCCGAACGGCTGGCTAGGCGCGCCGCTCGCGCATCTGGGATTGAAGGTTGCCTACACGCCGCTCGGCGTGCTCGTCGCGCTCGTCTTCATCGGATTGCCCTTCGTGGTGCGCACCTTGCAGCCGGTGCTCGCAGACATGGGCAAGGAGCCCGAAGAGGCCGCCGCCACGCTCGGCGCCGCCCGCTATCAGGCGCTGGCGCGGGTGGTGCTGCCGGCGCTGGCTCCCGCGCTGGTGACCGGCACCGCACTCGCCTTCGCCCGCGGCGTCGGCGAATACGGCTCGGTGATCTTCATCGCCGGCAATATTCCGATGCGTTCGGAGATCGCGCCGCTCCTGATCGTCATCAAGCTCGAGCAATTCGACTATGCCGGCGCGGCCGCCGTGGGCGTGATCATGCTGGCGGCCTCGTTTCTCATCCTGCTCGGCCTGAATCTATTCCAGGCCATGCTGGCCGCGCGCCGCTAGGAGAGATCGATGGCGCGCCGCTTCCAAAGACCGACCGAAGACTCGCGCTCGACGCGCGCTCTCCTGATCGGCCTGACGCTCGGTTTCATCGGACTGTTTCTGCTGTTGCCACTGGTTGTGGTTTTCTCAGCGGCGCTCCAGGAGGGCTGGGTCGGGGCGTGGTCGGCGCTCGCGGAGCCCGACGCGGTCTCCGCCATTGAGCTCACCCTGCTGGTGGCTGCGATCGCCGTGCCACTCAATGTCGTGTTCGGCGTTTCCGCTGCATGGGCCGTCGCCAAATTCGACTTCCGCGGCAAGAACTTGCTGGTCTCGCTGATCGACCTGCCGTTCTCGGTGTCGCCGGTGATCGCAGGCCTGATCTATGTGCTGATCTTCGGCATGCAGGGCTGGCTCGGCCCCACGCTGCGCGACTACGACATCAAGATCATCTTCGCGCTGCCGGGACTGGTGCTGGCCACGCTGTTCGTCACCTTCCCCTTCGTGGCGCGCGAGCTCATTCCGCTGATGGTGGATCAGGGACGCGGCGAGGAGGAAGCCGCCGTCTCGCTCGGCGCTTCCGGTTTCAGCACCTTCCTCCGCGTCACCCTGCCCAACATCAAGTGGGGGCTGCTCTACGGCGTGCTGCTTTGCAACGCGCGCGCCATGGGCGAGTTCGGTGCGGTGTCGGTGGTGAGCGGCCACATCCGCGGCCTCACCAACACCATGCCGCTGCATGTCGAGGTGCTCTACAACGACTACCAGTATGTCGGCGCCTTCGCGGTGGCTTCGCTGCTCGCGCTGCTGGCGCTCGTCACCCTGACCCTCAAGACCTTTCTCGAATGGCGGTTCGCGGACGAGATCGCGGCCGTGCATCGCCACTGATGGAGATAGAGATGTCGCTCGTCGTCGATTCGCTGGTGAAACGCTTCGGCAATTTTCCCGCGCTCAAGGGCGTCAGCCTCACCATTCCGCAAGGCGCCTTCGTGGCGCTGCTGGGACCGTCAGGCTCCGGCAAGACGACGCTCTTGCGCATTCTGGGCGGTCTCGAATATCCCGACGACGGCAGCGTGCGCTTCGCCGACCTGAACTGGCTGGCGGTTCCCGCGCGCGAGCGCCGCGCCGGCTTCGTCTTCCAGCACTACGCGCTGTTCAAGCATCTGACCGTGGCGCAGAACATCGGCTTCGGCCTTTCCGTGAGACCGAGGCGCGAGCGGCCGTCGCGCGGGGAAATTTTGCGCCGGGTCGAGGATCTGCTCGCGCTGGTGCAGCTCGACGGATTGGGCAAGCGCTATCCGAGCCAGCTTTCCGGAGGCCAGCGCCAACGCGTGGCGCTCGCCCGCGCACTTGCCATCGAACCGCGCATGCTGCTGCTGGACGAGCCGTTCGGTGCGCTGGATGCCAAGGTGCGCAAAGAGTTGCGCGGCTGGTTGCGCGCGCTGCACGAGCGCCTGGGGCTGACCAGCGTGTTCGTCACCCACGATCAGGAGGAAGCCTTCGCGCTTGCCGATCTGGTGGCGGTGATGAACGGCGGCCGCCTCGAGCAATACGACACGCCCGAGGTGCTGAAGCGCAGCCCCCAATCGGCTTTCGTGGCGGATTTCCTCGGCCTGGCGCCGCCGCCGCGCGCAGTGGAATCCGCTCAGCCGGTGCTGCCGCTCAGAATGCGCGCTTGAGGGCCGCGGCGAGGTCGGTCTTTTCCCAGGAGAAGCCGCCATCGGCATCCGGCTCGCGGCCGAAATGGCCGTAGGCAGCGGTGCGCGCATAGATCGGCTTGTTGAGGCCGAGATGCTCGCGGATGCCGCGCGGCTTCAAGCTCATCAATTGCGGCAGCACGGATTCGAGCTTGGCCTCGTCCACCTTGCCGGTGCCGTGCGTGTCCACATAGACCGAGAGGGGATCGGACACGCCGATGGCATAGGAAATCTGGATGGTGCAGCGGTCCGCCAACTCCGCCGCCACAACGTTCTTGGCCAGATAGCGCGCCGCATAGGCGGCCGAGCGGTCCACCTTGGTGGGATCCTTACCCGAGAAGGCGCCGCCGCCATGCGGCGCCGCGCCGCCATAGGTGTCCACGATGATCTTGCGGCCGGTGAGCCCGCAATCGCCGTCCGGCCCGCCCACCACGAAGGCGCCGGTCGGGTTCACATGCCAGGTGGTGTGGCCGTTGATCCATTCCTTGGGCAGCGCGTCGCGCACGTAAGGCTCGATGATGGCGCGTACGTCTTCGGAGGTCATGCTTTCGTCGAGATGCTGGGTGGAGAGCACGATCTGGGTGGCCTCGACCGGCCTGCCGTTCTCGTAGCGCATGGTGACCTGGCTCTTGGCATCGGGCCCGAGCTTCGGTTCACGCCCGGATTTGCGCGCCTCGGCCAGAAGGCGGAGAATCTTGTGGGCGTAGAAGATCGGCGCCGGCATCAGCGCCGGCGTCTCGCGGCAGGCATAGCCGAACATGATGCCCTGGTCGCCGGCGCCCTCGTCCTTGTTGCCGGAGGCATCGACGCCTTGCGCGATGTGCGGGGACTGTGCGTGCAACAGCACTTCCACCTCGGCGGTCTTCCAATGGAAGCCCTGCTGCTCGTAGCCGATGTCCTTGATGGCAGTGCGCGCCGTCTCGACGATTTCGTCCTTGCCGATATGCTTGGGGCCGCGCGTCTCGCCGGCGATGATCACGCGGTTGGTGGTCGCCATGGTCTCGCAGGCGGCCCGGATGTCCCACGGCGACAGCCCGCTCTTGGGGCCCTCGCGGAAGAACAGATCGACCACCTCGTCGGAGATGCGGTCGCACACCTTGTCGGGATGGCCTTCCGCCACGCTCTCGCTGGTGAACAGGTAGTTTCCACGCATGCCCCGACGCCTTCTTCCTGGGAGGGCGGGACTTCTTGCAAGGAATCCCGGAAGGGTCAACTCTCAGCCGAATTCATCGGGAGAAAGCCCATGGTTGCGCCGTTTTCGGGCGGTTGCCTATGCGGGGCGGTGCGCTACCAGGTCAGCGCCGAGCCGGTCGCCTTCATGCTCTGCCACTGCCGCGACTGCCAATACATGTCCGGCGGCGAGCCGGCGGCCGTGGTGGTCGTGCCCAAGCCGGCCTTCGCGCTCGCCAAGGGCACGGTCAAGCGCTATGCGGTGAAGGGCGAGAGCGGCAACACGGTCACGCGCCAGTTCTGCGGCGAGTGCGGCACGCCGCTGTTCAGCGAACTCGAAGGCATGCCGCATCTCTGGGCGATCAAGGCGGGTTCGCTCGATGATTCCTCCTGGCTCAAGCCCACCGCCTTTCTGTGGAGTAAATCGGCGCAGCCTTGGGCTCACAAGGACGCCGCGGTTCCCTCCTTCGAGAAGGGACCGACGGCCCGGTGAATTTGGCGGACCCGAACTCAACTCGCGCGAAGCAAGAAAGATCACGCGGAGCCGCGGAGCCGCGGAGAAAATGAATGGACCTGGCAAGAGCCGGAGGTCGCGGTCTTCGAGACCTCCGCGTCTCGGCGCCTCCGCGTGCGAATCTTACTTCACGGGCGAGACGCTCGCAGGTGCAAGCCGTAACGGTCTCAAAGAATAAACCGCGACAGGTCGTGGTCCTTGGCGAGATCGTCGACGCGGGCGTGGACGTAGGCCGCGTCGATGCGGATCTTCTCGCCGGCGCGGTCGGTCGCCGAGAAGCTGATCTCGTCCACCACCCGCTCCATCACCGTGTGCAGCCGCCTGGCGCCGATGTTCTCGACGCTGGCATTGACCGAGGCCGCCACGTCGGCGATCGCCTCGATGGCGTCCGGAGTGAATTCAAGGCTGACGCTCTCGGTCTGCAAGAGTGCGGTATATTGCGTGATCAGGCTCGCTTCCGGCTCGGTGAGAATGCGTTTGAAGTCGTCGCGGCTGAGCGCCTTCAGCTCCACGCGGATGGGCAGCCGTCCCTGCAGCTCCGGGAGAAGGTCGGACGGCTTGGCGGTGTGGAAGGCGCCCGAGGCGATGAAGAGGATGTGATCGGTCTTCACGCTGCCATGCTTGGTGGCGACCGTGGTGCCTTCGATCAGCGGCAGCAGATCGCGCTGCACGCCTTCGCGGGAGACGTCGGCGCCGCCGCGCAACTCGTGCCGGGCACAGATCTTGTCGATCTCGTCGAGGAAGACGATGCCGTTGTCTTCCACGCTCTGAATCGCCTCGCGCAGGATGGCGTCGTTGTCGACGAGCTTGTCGGCTTCCTCAGCGACCAAGGGATCGTGCGCCGCCGCCACGTTGATGCGCCTCGTCTTGGCGCGGCCGCCGAAGGCCTTGCCGAAAATGTCTCCCAGACTCACCATACTGATCTGCGCGTTGGGCATGCCGGGAATCTCCAGCGTCGGCATGGCGCCGGCATCGCGCATCTCGAGCTCGATTTCCTTGTCGTTGAGCTGGCCCTCGCGCAGCATCTTGCGGAAGGATTCGCGGGTGCCGGCGGTGGCCTTCTCGCCCACCAGCGCATCGAGGATGCGCTCCTCGGCGCGCGCCTCGGCTTGCGCCTCCACGTCGCGGCGCTTCCGCTCACGCACCTGGGCGATGGCGATCTCCAGCAGATCGCGCACGATCTGCTCCACATCGCGGCCGACATAGCCCACTTCGGTGAACTTGGTCGCCTCCACCTTGAGGAACGGCGCCTGGGCGAGCTTGGCGAGGCGTCGCGAGATCTCGGTCTTGCCCACGCCGGTCGGGCCGATCATCAGGATGTTCTTGGGCAGCACCTCCTCGCGCAACTCGGGTGCGAGTTGTTGCCTTCGCCAGCGGTTTCGGAGCGCGATGGCAACGGCGCGCTTGGCCTCGCCCTGGCCCACGATGTAGCGGTCGAGCTCGGAGACGATTTCGCGCGGTGTGAAGGAGCCGGTCATGCGGTCGATATATGGGATCGAATATGTCCCGAGTCTATGGGATCGCTGAAGCAATGTCGGTATGCACGAAGTCGCTGCCTTTATAAAGAAGAGGTTCGTCCAGATGTTTTGCCAGCGCATAAGCGAAACAGTCGCCCATATTTAAGCGCGCTCGATTGCGGCCCTTTCCGTACTTTCTCCATGCCGAATAGGCGAGCCGCATTTGTGTTTCGTCCACCGGGACGAGGCGCACTCCGATCGTGCGAATCAGGGCCTCCAACGCTTTCGAGTCCCGCTCGGTGTATCGCTCTGCGTTGATTGCGGCTTCATACCAATTGATCGGCGATAACGACACGGTCGAAGCCTGTCGCAACGCCATGCTGAACGCATTCCATTCCGGTTCCTCGAAGAGGATCGCCAGAAGCGCCGACGCATCTACGACCATCACTTCGGCAAGCCGTATTCGTCGTACATCTCCTCGATCATTTCGCGGCCCGTCTTCTTTTCGTTGCGCAATTTGGGGCTAACCATGGCCTGGATTTTCTTGATCTCCGCAAGGAATGTCTCTTTGTCAGCCTGGCCCGCGGTTTTGACCCTGCCCAGACGCTCCTTCACGGCCCGCTCCACCGCCACGGTCAAAGTCTCACCCGTCTCGCGTGCGAGTTCGCGGACGAGACGGTCAGTGTCGGGGTTGGTTAGATGCAGGGCCATGCGATGTACATAGCATGGGTCAGATGTACATTCAAGTTGTGTTGAGGCTCTCGATCACCACATTCTCGTTGGTGTAGACACAGATTTCCGAGGCGATCTTGAGCGCCCGCCGGGCGATCTCCTCAGCCGAGAGGTCGAAGGCGAGCAGTGCCCGGGCCGCGGCCAGCGCGTAGGGCCCGCCCGAGCCGATGCCGATCAGCCCCTCCTCGGGCTCCACCACGTCGCCGGTGCCCGACAGGATCAGCGACGCCTTGGCGTCGGCCACCGCCATCATCGCCTGGAGCTGGCGCAGATACTTGTCCATGCGCCAGTCCTTGGCGAGCTCCACGCAAGCCCGCGCCAGGTTGCCGGGATGCTGGTCGATCTTGGCCTCCAGCCGCTCGAACAGGGCGAAAGCGTCTGCGGTGGCGCCGGCAAAGCCCGCGATCACGTCGCCCTTGCCCAGCCTTCGCACCTTGCGGGCATTGGCCTTCATTACGGTCTGGCCCATGGTCACTTGGCCGTCGCCGGCGATGACGACCATGCCGCCCTTGCGGACGGAGAGGATGGTGGTGGAGCGCCAGCGGGCGGTTTCGTCGGCTTCGGCCATTTTCATCGGATTCCTTTGGCTGTTATACCGGCAGCCGAGGCTGACATAGGCGCGAGCCATGCGAACCGCAACCGTCGAACGCAAGACCCGCGAGACCGAAGTGGCGGTGTCGCTCGACCTGGACGGCTCGGGCGAGGCCGACATCGACACCGGCATCGGCTTCCTCGACCACATGCTGGAGAGCTTCGCGCGCCACTCCATGATCGACCTCAAGGTGCGGGCGAGCGGCGACCTGCATGTCGACTATCATCATACGACCGAGGACACCGCCATCTGCATCGGCGAGGCGGTGAAGAGGGCGCTGGGCGATTTCGCCGGCATCACCCGCTTCGGCGCGGCGCTCATACCGATGGACGAGACGTTGACGCGGGTGGCGATCGACGTCTCCAACCGGCCCTATCTGGTGTGGAAGGTCCAAATCCCCGGCGCCAAGCTGGGCGAGATGGACACCGAGTTGTTCAAGGAATGGTTCCAGGCGCTGGCGCAGCATGCGGGCTTATGCCTGCATATCGAGAATCTCTACGGCGCCAACAGCCACCACATCGTGGAGAGCTGCTTCAAGGGCACAGCGCGCGCGCTGCGCCAGGCCGTGACGCCGGACGAGCGGCTGGAAGGCGCGGTGCCCTCGACCAAGGGCGTGCTCAGCGAATGACACGTGTCTCCTTCGCGACGGTCGATGCCTATGTCGCGAGCTTTCCCAAGGACGTTCAGACGGTGTTGCGAAAGATCCGGGCGACCATCAGGCGCGCACTGCCCGGGGCCACTGAGCGGATCAGCTACAACATTCCGACCTATCGGCTTGAACGCGACGTGGTTCATTTCGGCGCGTTCAAGCGGCACATCGGCGTCTATCCGCCCGTTCGCGATCCCAAGCTCGCGGCTCGACTGGCGAAGTACCGGGGCGAAAAGGGAAACCTGCAATTCCCGCTCGATGGGCCCATCCCCTACGCGTTGATCGGCGAGATCGCCAAGAGCCTCGCCAAGCCGCGGGCCAAGACGGCGCGCGCAAAACGGCCAAGCAAGCAACAAGCGTGAATTCCGTCACCAGCTTGGTGTCCCCATCACAAATGGTGACGCTAGCGTCATTTTTATTGACTCTTGACGAAGGGCCGCCATATTGAGCGGGTTGAGCGGCCCATGCGGGAGTTTCGCTATGACCCAGATCACCAAGGACGAAGCCTACAACGCGGTCGATCCGAGCGACTTTCCCGCGATGCTGGACGTCAACCGCTACGGCGAACGCTCCACCGCCTTCGACAAGATCATCAGCGCCACCCACGATCACTTCTGGGATCCGCTGGACAAGAAGTACATCGACTTCAGCGAACCGTTCGATCTCGAGTCGCAGACCATTCTGCCGGAAGATTTCTTCCCCATCTTCAAGACGCGGGTGGGCGATACCATGTCGCGGGCGCAGAAGATCAAGTTCGCCGCGCAATCCACCCGCTGGCAGATCTCCTCCATCCTGCATGGCGAGCAGGGTGCTTTGTCGCTCTCGGCATCGCTCTGCCACATTCTGCGCGATCCCGGCGCCCAGGAATATGCCGCCAACCAGACGCGCGAAGAGGCGCGCCACGTCACCGCCTTCTCGAAATACATCCAGGCGCGCTGGGGCACGCCGCTGCCCTGCGGCGCCACCTTGCAGGCGCTGCTGACCGAGCTGGTGCTGGCGCCGGAGGTCTACAAGAAGATCGTCGGCATGCAGATGCTGGTGGAGGGACTCGCCATGGGCGCCTTCGCCACGCTCTATCAGAAGTCCAACGATCCGCTGCTGGTGAAGCTCTGCCAACTGGTGATGACGGATGAAGCCTTCCATCACAAATTCGGGAAGATCTGGGCCGACCGCACCATCCCCAAGCTCTCCGCGGAAGAGCACAACATGGTGGAGGATTGGGCGGCGCAATGTTTCCAGACACTGCTCTTCAACTTGGTCAATCCGGAGCAGATGAAGGTCGTCTATGCCAGCGTCGGCCTCGACTGGCAGGACGCCCGCGCCGCCATGATGGAAGCTTTCACCGACGACGATCGCCGCGAGCAGATGAAACGCTCCTCCAACATCTTCCGCGTGCTGGTGAAGACGCTGCTCAACGCCGGCATCATCACCGAGCGCACCAAGAGCTACTATGCGATGTATATCGACATGAACGAGCTTTCGGCCGAAGGCGAGCGCATGGTGGGCGACGACATCGCCGAGGACGGCATCCGCTTCCTGCAGGGGGTGAATTTCGGCGACGTCAGCAATGGCCGGGCGCTGCTGGCGGCGGAATGACGGTCCGCTTCTCGCCGCCGAGGACTTCGCGCCGATCGAAGCCATCGCGCGCGGGAGCGAGAAAGAGCGCGACGACGAGATCTACATCCTCGCCGAACGCGATTTTTGGGGTGACCACGCACCGGCACAAGCGCGTAGTCAGCGCTGGCGAGAATACGTTGTTTACAGTCACCAATATGCCGCCGGATCGCACCTGACGACATCGTCCATCTCGATCCTTGCACCCCTCTTCCCGGCAGATGACGAACGATGGGAGGCCGACATCGGCCGCTCCCATACTTGAGCGTGAGGGCGGGGCAAGAAGCGCCTCGTCGCCGCCCCACCACGCCGCGGCCAAGCGGATTTTTTGAGAAATTGCCGTGACGGCCGTCACGCGCAGTCCTGGCCGTGGCGTGCAAATGTTTCGCCGAGATGACTGGTTCGCAGTCGATTTCGGGAGTATCGCAATGACTAGGACGATCGTCTGGGTGACAGCCGCGCTTTGCGCGTTCATTGGCACTGCCTGCGAGGCCAACCCCTTGTTCGCCACCGCGGGATGCTATTTTCCCAACGGGACGCGGGTAGCCTATTTCGCCAATCCTCCGCTGTTCTATCAGTACATCAAAGTCGGATCGAAGCTCGACATTGTCGTGACGAACGGCAATCCGGCGACGTATTCCTGCACCGGCGGGCAGGGCGTCGTGAGTGGCGATCTCAGCATGACCGTTACCCAGATAGACCAGCTGACCAACGACCCATTCGCCAAATTCGTCCTTACCGGAAATCACTGACGGCTAGCTGCCGTTGAGTTTTCTTCAACACAAACGAGAGGAAAGAATCATGATCCGTCATTTTCTCATCCCGCTTGCCGCACTTGCCGTGATGGCGACAAGCGCCGATGCGCAGACCGGCCAATATGTGAGCCGATCTGGAATGAAGAACAGCGGCGAGATGGCGAATTTTTCGGATTGGTATGTGCACTGCACGCCCGACGTCCAGTCGGGCTACACGGTGCGTCTGGTCGAATACCATCTGGAAGGTGACCGCCAGTGCGGCGCCTGGGCGGACTGCCAGCTCACGACCAACGCAAACGACAGGATCTGCGTGAGCTTCCGGCTCCAGGGGCACAATGAAGGCCTTTTCGGCGGCGGGAACAACGGCTCGCGGCAGAGCGAGATGGTCATCACCTACACGGTTCAATGATACCAGGCAGAGGAGTACGATATGAAAACGCGATATATCCTTCCGCTGATGCTGCTGGTCGCCACGCCGGCGCTGTCGCAGACCTACACGCCGCCCAGCGTTCAGAACGGGCAAGTCGTGAATGCTGGACCGACCCCGCAGCAAACGAGTATCCCCACCTCCGTACCTGTCGGTCCCAACACGCGCGTTGGCGTGGGCTCTGTGCCCGACGCCGGTGCTCCTGGTGCGCAGACGTCGGAAGGGACGACGACCGGAAGCGCCCCGGCGATCACGGTCCAGACCACGCCGTAGCAAGCCGACGATCTGCCCATTTTCTCCTGCAGGAGCGGGTAGGCGCGATGGCCGATTGATATTGCGTTCATCCAATGTTCCAATGGGGCATGAACGGTCATTCCGCCGCCGATGTCGCCCGCGGGGTCAGCCGCCTGCTGCTGCAGGAAGGCTTCAGCCCGATCCTGGAATTCACCCTGGCCAATGGACGCCGGCTGGACGTGGCGGCGTTGGGTGGCGACGGCAGCGTGCTGGGCGTGGAGATCAAGGTGGCGCTGAACGATCTGCGCTGCGATCTCAAATGGCCGGAATATCTTGAGTTCTGCGAGCTCTTCTATTTCGCCATCCCGCCCGATTTTCCCGATGAATTCGTGCCGCCCGGCACCGGGCTCATCGTGGCGGACCGCTATGGCGGCGCCATCGTGCGGCCCTCGCCCATCGCCCAGATTCACGCCAGCCGCCGCAAGGCGGTGACGCTTCGCTTCGCCAAGGTGGCGGCGGAGCGGCTCGCCACCGTGGTCGAGTTGGCGGCCGAGCCGCGCGGCATGGTCGTCGTGCCGGATTAGCATCGCGACTTCACTTGACTTGCAAGGAAACGGCCATGCCTCTGACCAAAGCACAGATGAAGAAGATCGTGCTCTCCTTTCCCGGCGCAAACGAGAGCACTTCCTATGGCTATCCCTCGTTCAAGATCGAGAAGAAATTCTTCACCCGGCTGCGCGCGGAGGACAATTCGCTGGTGCTGGTGGTGAGCTCCATCGACGAGCGCGACATGCTCCTGGAGGCCGAGCCGAAGCTCTTCCACATCACCGAGCATTACAGGAGCTATCCGACGGTGCTCGCGCGCCTGGAGAAGCTCGATGCCAAGACCTTGCGCGGATTCCTGGAGCGGCGCTGGCGCCAGATCGCGCCGAAGAAGCTGGTGAAGGAGCTGGGCGCGAAAACGCGTTGATCAGAGGTCCGCAAGCGCAACCTCGATCGCTTGCGGATCGGCGCGGAACCATTCGTTGCGGTCGCCTTGGCTGCCGATCACCGCCGAATGCCGCTGTCCCAGAGACTTTGCAAGCAGCAGGTAGGTGTCCTTCACCTTCTCCAGATTGACGATCTCGATCAGACGGGCGCCCTCGGGCGCGAACAGCATGTTGGCGAAACCCGCGCCGTGCGGACCCGCCACCACCGCGGCTTCCGCAAACAGCGCGATTTGTGCCTCAAACGACAACGTTGCGGCGGCGACGCTCTCGAAACCGCGCGCTTCGAACAGCGGCCAGATCTCGGCTTCGTTGACGATGCGCCGCTTGCGCGCATCGGAGCGGTTGATATAGAGGCGGCGAGACGCCGGCTTCGGCGCGATGCCGTATCCCTCGAACACCAGATTGCGGATTAACTGCACGGTGTCGGCGCCAAGCAGCGTGCGCCGCACCGGCTGGTCTTCATCGATGAGATAGAGCGTCGGCAGCAGCCAGCGCTCGTCCTCCGGCACTGCCACAAACGACAGGTTCGGATGCTGCTCGGCGAGGAAGCGATAGATGTCGCGCTGGAACATGGGCAGGTCCGCATTGGTCAGCACCACAAGCGGCTCTCGCCCCACGGCAAAGTGCTGCAGCAGATAGTGAAGCCGCGGCAGGCGGTCGAACAGGAAGTGGAAATAATGGCGATGGCCGCGGTCCTCGCCCACCATGGTGAAATAGTTAGCCGGTGGTTTGTCGATGAGGCGTGACGGCCGGTCGAGAAAATCGTGATAGCTCGCCACGCCGGGCGCATAGCGCGCCGCGGCATAGTGCGACTGGAACAGCACGCCGCGAGCCTCGTCGATCACAGCGCCGGTGTTGCCGAGCACGGTGGCGCCGGAAAGCTTCACCAGAGCGATCGAGCGCTCGACAACCGGTGGCACAGGCTTGTCGAAACGCGCGGCGAACCGCGCCTCTTCGGGAGACAGTGAAATTGACTGCCGCTCGCCGGCGATCTCCGTCTCGCCGCCGTCGCGCAAGGAAATGACATGATCGTAGAACGGCAGCTTCTTCTTCAGCGCCGCGAATGCGCGCGTGGCGAGCCTGACCGCCGTCCAGCGCAGATAGCGCGAGCTGAGCCTGCGGACGGCCACGCGCGGCCCTAGCGCGGGCTGCGCTTGGCGAGAATGCGCTGCAGCGTCCGGCGATGCATGTTGAGCCGCCGGGCCGTCTCCGAGACGTTATGGCCGCAGAGTTCATAGACGCGCTGGATGTGCTCCCAGCGGACCCGATCGGCCGACATGGGATTCTCCGGCGGCTTGGGCTTGTGGCCCGGCGCGGCCATCAGAGCAGCCAGGATGTCGTCGGCATCGGCGGGCTTGGGCAGATAGTCGATGGCGCCGTACTTCACCGCGGCCACGGCGGTGGCGATATTGCCGAAGCCGGTCAGCACCACCACGCGCGCTTCCGGCCGTACCCGGTGCAAGGTCTCGATCACGTCGAGCCCGTTGCCGTCTTCGAGTTTCAGATCGACCACGGCAAAGGCGGGGGGCGCCTCCTTGGCGCTGGCCATCCCTTGCGCCACCGTCTCGGCGATGGCCACGGTGAAACCGCGGGCCTCCATGGCGCGGGCAAGCCGCTCGCGGAACGGGCGGTCATCCTCCACGATCAAAAGGGTGCGCTCTTCGGCGGCTTCTGGCTCGGGCATCGGGGCGGTTTCCTTGACGGGCGGCGATAGCGCCTTCCGGCGGACCGCACAAGATATAGGGGCGGCAGCCACCCTAGAGAACCGCGGCCGTTCCCGGCGGGATCTCCCCGTCGATGGCGCCACGCGGCCAGCGGGCGCTGACCTTGGCGCCGCCGTCCTCGAGATTGACGGCCTTGAGGCTGCCCCGGGTCTGCTCGATCAGGGTCTTGGCGATGAAAAAACCCAGCCCCATGCCTTCCTGGCCCGAATCATTCGTCTCCAGCTCGCTATCCGCCGGGCCGTCGCTCCCCGGCCGGGAGGTGACGTAGGGCTCGCCGATTCGCTCCAGGATGTCCGGCGCGAAGCCCGGCCCGTCATCTTCCACGGAGACCTGCAGGGTACGGGCGTCCCAGAAAGCCCGGACGCAGACTTTGGTGTGGGCGAAATCGGAGGCGTTGGCAATCAGATTGCCGAGGCCGTGCAGCAGCGCGGGCGCGCGCCACACTTTCGGTTCAGGACTTTTCTCCGAAACCGCGGCCACTTCGATCTCGATGGCGATGTCGCCGCCGCGATAGTCCGACGCGATGTCGTCGAGCAGCGCGCCGAGCGGCAGCCGCTCCATGCCGGCCATCATGCTTTCCTCGGGCCGCGCCAGGCGCGTGAGGATGCCCCGGCAGCGCTCGGCCTCGGCGCGCAGCAGCTTGGCGTCGTCGGATTCGGGCGAGCCCGCGGGCAGCGCACGCTCGAGTTCGCGCGACACCACCGCGATGGTGCCAAGCGGCGTGCCCAGCTCGTGTGCCGCGGCGGTTGCCAGCGCGCCGATGGAGGCCATGCGATGCTCCCGCGCCATCGCCAGCCGCGTCGCCGCGAGTCCCGCGGACATCCGTGCCGCTTCGCCCGCGATGCGCCAGGCATAGATCGAAGTAAAGCCGACGCCGATCACCAGCGAAGCCCAGATGCCGGCCTGGTAGAGCGTCGGCAGCTGAATGGATTCGGACGCCGCCCAGGGCAGCGGCTCGTGCACCAGCGCGATCACGCTGATGGCGGCGAAGGAGAGGCCGGCCAGCACCAGCGTGTTGGCGAGATTGAGCGTTGCGGCGCCGATCACGACCGGCGCCAGGAACATCAGGGCGAAGGGGTTGGTGATACCGCCGGTGAGGTAGAGCAGGGCGGCGAGCTGGACCACGTCATAGGCGAGATGCACCGTCGCCTCGCGGTTGGTGAGGCGGTGCGCCGCTGGGTAGCGGATGGCGAGAACGATATTGAGCGCGGCGCTGGCGGCTATGGCGATGGCGCAGCGCAGCAGCGGCAGCGTATAGCCGAGGCCGAAATACACCACGAACAGCGCTGCCGACTGCCCGGCTACCGCCATCCAGCGCAAATTGCTGAGCGTGCGCAGGCGGACGCGGCCGCGCGGCGAAGGCGCGAACTCGCCCGCCTCCGGCCACAGCCGCGACCACAATCGCGGCCGCTCCGGCAGACCTTGCGGGTCGGGACGCTCTTCCGTGCTGGAAACGCTTGCAGCCATGCGCGCCAAGTCTATCAATCGCGGCCATGATTCGCACCCCGCAGGCGCTGGTTCCCTACGCCTTCGCGCTGGCCTTCCTGGCGGCCGGCGCGCTGTGGCATCTGGCGGGAGAGGCGGGCCCGGCGCGCGTGCGGGTGGCGGGCGTGGCCAGCGTCGGCGGACCTTTTGCGCTGCTCGACCAGAACGGCCAGACGCGCACCGATGCGGATTTCCGCGGCCGCTGGATGCTGATCTATTTCGGCTATACCCATTGCCCGGATGTGTGCCCCACGACGCTGTCGCTGATGAGCGAGGTGATGAACCGGCTGGGCAAGCGGGCCCCGCGCCTGGCGCCCATCTTCATCACCGTCGATCCGGACCGCGATACGCCGGAGGTGATGAAAGCCTATCTGGCGAGCTTCGACCCACGCTTCATCGGCTTGACCGGACCGCCGAGCCACATCGCCTCGGCCGCCGCCGCCTATCGCGTCTATATCGGCCGCCATCTGCTGCCGGGCGGCGGCTATTCGATGGACCATTCGAGCGTGATCTATCTGATGAATCCCGCCAACAAATTCGCCGCCGATTATGACGAGTCCGAGGGGCCCGGCGCCATCGCCGCGGATATCGCCAAGAAGCTCTAGTATCCAGGGCGGCGTTCAGAAGAAGCTAGCGAAGGACACTGTAGTCAGGGAGAACTCCTTGCTTTCATTATAGAAATATCCCGTCCCTCAAGGACCAAAACAGAAATAAATAGACGACCTATATTGTTTGCCACAAACTTTGAGTTTTGTGTTAACAATACTTTACTGACAGTCGAAACGACTTCTGCTGGAGGCGGCTCATGAAAAGTATCATCACTACTGCACTGGTAATTGCGATCATCTTGGGTTGCTGGGGAGATATCCTCGTTTTGGTTTTTTGGCCTGGCGACGGGCAGGTCGTCGACCCCGTGCATCCCGAATACGCCAAGATCGCTACGGGCGTACTTTCATCCGTCACAGTGGCCTTCGCGGTCTGGGCGCTGGCGTACGTGCTCCCCTCGCGCAATGTCGGACTTAATCGGCCCGCGTAAAGTCCGCGCGTCAGATCGCCAGGATCTTTAGGCCCGCCTGCAGGCAGGCGGCAATCAGCGTGTTGCGCATCAGGCAGACGATGGTCATGGCGCCGACGCCGCCCGGCACCGGCGTGATGGCGCCGGCACGCTGCGCGGCCTGCGCGAACTCCACGTCGCCGACAATCCTGCTCTTGCCGCCCGCGGCGTCGACACGATTGATGCCCACATCGATCACGGTGGCGCCCTGCTTCACCCAATCGCCCTTGACGAATTCGGGCTTGCCGATGGCGGCGACCAGAATGTCGGCACGCCGCGCCAGCTCCGCGAGATTCCGAGTCTTCGAATGGGCCATGGTGACGGTGGCATTGGCGGCCAGCAGCAGCTGCGCGGCGGGCTTGCCGAACAGAAGCGAGCGTCCGATCACCAGCGCGTCGAGCCCCGCGATATCGCCGACATATTCCTTCAGCAGCATCATCACCCCCAGGGGCGTGCAGGAGACGAGCGTGGCGCGACCGCTCAGCAGCAGGCCGGCGTTGGTGGGCGTCAGCGAGTCGACGTCCTTCGCAGGCTCGAGCAGGTCGAGCACGGCCGCCTCGCGCACCTGCGGCGGCAGCGGCATCTGCACCAGGATGCCATGGACTTTGGGATCGGCGTTGAGCGCGCGGACCTGGGCCAGCACCTCCGCTTCGCTTGCGTTGCCGGGCAGGTGGAAACTCACCGAATGGTAGCCCAGCGCTTCCGCGGCACGGTTCTTGTTGCGCACATAGACTTCGCTCGCCGGATCCTCGCCGACCAGAACCGTGGCGAGCCCGGGCACCAGGCCATGCTGCGCTCGCAACCGCTGCGCCTCCGCGGCGACGCGTTCGCGCAAGTTCGCGGCAAAGGCTTTTCCGTCGATGATTCGCGCGGTCATTTGCGCTCCAAGTCTTCAAGCAGCCGCCGCGTCAGATCAGCAGACGCGCCTCGGCCCATACCAGGAGATACTGAATGAACCAGATGGCGATCAGCACGATCAGCGGCGACAGGTCGAGACCGCCGATGGGCGGAACGATGGCGCGAATCGGTCGGAACACGGGTTCGGTAAGCGCGTAGAGGGCCCGCATGAGCGAGCGTGCGAACTGGTTGTGCACGTTCAACACGCCAAAGGCGGTCAGCCAGCTGACGATGACGGCCACCACCACCACCCACCAGTAGAGATCGAGCAGAAGGAGGAGCAGCGCGACGATCGGATTGTGGATCACGGGCGGTCCCTTTGCGGACACCGGAGAATTTGGAGACTGGTGGAGCTGAGCGGGATCGAACCGCTGACCTCCTCATTGCGAACGAGGCGCTCTCCCAACTGAGCTACAGCCCCAAGCCTTGAGCTTGGTGCCCGGTTGCCCCGGGCGAAGGGGCGGTATCTAGGAAGCCGGACTCGGCACTGTCAAGGCGAGATAGGTCAATCGGAGACCCCTGCTATTACGGGCTGGGATTTCCGGATGAGGCGCGAGGAGGATTCGGCCAGCAGTCGGCCATTGGGCCGCTTGGCCGACAATAGGGCGGCTGCTCCACAGGAGCTTCTGTCTTAAGCTCAGCAAGCATGATCTCGCCGGCTGCCTCGCCGGCTGGCGACAGGATGGAAATCAGCTGCTCGGCCGCTTTGAGATGGGGCATGTCACTTGCCGTCAATTCGATCACCTTCTCAACACCACTATCCAGAATTGCATAGCGATACGCGCACTTGGTCATATCGTCCGAACGAGTGCATCTCCTGTAGTAGGCAACGCAAAAATCCTCGTTGCAGACGCCGGGCAATCGTCTCCAATCTAGAGAGAGGACTTGATCGGAACGGACCTGAACGGTGGCCTCGGCGCCATTTAGTTTGACGGAAGCGTGCACGCCGAGTCCGGCGTCGTGGATCGCCACCGATGTCAGGCCGTGAAAGCAAACGGCCGCAATGACGGCGAGGCACGCGCTCATCTTATCCTCTCGTCTACTTGCAAGCGCCCGTCGCCTTGGAACAGAACTGAACCGAGTTGCCGGGCGAGTTCATGATGCTTCGAATATTTCCTTCTGTCGGTCTCGTCCCTGGACCCTGGTCCATGATTCCACCGTTATCGCCCGACTCGTCGCCAACATTCATGAGATGGCCGCCTTCATGAGCAAACGTGTCGGGTCCTTTGGATGCTACCCCTCGATCCTTGGTGCCCGCCAGGGGCATAGGCACGCCCTTCGCATCCATGGTCGTCCAATGGCCCTCGTAGTCGCCCACAACGTACGAATGCCCACCATTCTCGGCAATGGTGCCATTGGGCATTTTCGTAGGGTTTGTTGGCGCGTCTGAGATTGTCACTTTGTTTGCGCATCCGCATTTCGCGTTCTGCGCACTCGACACAGCGGTAACCGTTGTCTTGACGTTGTACGAGCCGAACTGCCCCGTCCATCTCGCCTGGATATTGGCAGCGGCGGCATTCGCAGCGCCCGCATCTACGCTTTGATTATCGAATTCGATCGGAACGTTTATGATGACTGTTCCGTTATCCCACACCTGCACGTTGGCAAACATTCCGGTCGGATCGAGACGATTGATTGGATCGTTTCGAGTATAGGTATATAGGTTTAGGTCATCCTTATAGCCCACCGGATCGCTTTGCAGAAAGCGAGCTTCTGCAGGCAGGAGACTCAAGATTATTACAGGAACTATAACCCAAGTAGCACTTCGCAGATCGCCTCTCCGAAATCCTTGGCAGAAGTAATCAAGCATGTGGGAAGGCAGACAAACAAGACAAGTGCGGCACGCTACCGACTAAATTATGTGAATTACTTCCACACAATCGCTGTCGTTACGGGCATACAATCGTCCTTGCCAACGGCAGCGAACTGCGATCCGCGCCGTCATTTCCCTGTATAAGCGACGCGCCACACAGTTCTGCCGCCATCGTCTGCGATCAACAGACTGCCATCCTTGGCGACCGCCAACCCCGCGGGCCGGCCATGGACTTTGGCCGGGCTGCTCCTGCCGTCCCAGAAACCGGTGACGAAATTCTCGTAGCCGCCGGCGGGCCTGCCGCCAGCGAAATGCACCCGCACCACTTTGTAGCCGGTGGGCTTGCCGGCGTTCCACGAACCGTGCAGCGACACGAATGCGTCGCCCTTGTATTCGGCGGGAAACTGGCCGCCCTCGTAGAACACCAGACCCAGCGGCGCGGAATGCGCCTGGAACAGCAGGTCGGGCGTCTTGGTCTTGGCCACCAGATCCGGCCGCTTGGCGCCGAAAGCAGGATCGGGATGCGGCCCGATATAGGCGTAGGGCCAGCCGTAGAAGGCGCCCTTCTCCACATGGGTCAGATAGTCGGGCGGCAGATTGTCGCCCAGGCCGTCGCGTTCGTTGACGCTCACCCACAATTCGTCCGTACCCGGATAAAACGCGATGCCGACGGGATTGCGGATGCCGGCGGCGAAGGTTGCAAGCCCGCCGTCCTTCTTGACCAGCTGCACGGTGGCGCGGGTGGGCGGTTCGCCTTCCTCCACATTGGCGCCGCTGCCGATGGCGAGAAACAACTCCCCCTTGGAGCTGAAGGCGATGTCGCGGGTGGAGTGATCGCTGGAGCCGCCGAAATCCTGCTTGCTGATGCGCTCGCGCATGCCGGTCTGCGTGGCGCCATCCTTGTAGCTCAGGCGCCAGACGGCGCTGACGTCGCCGACATAGAGCGCCCCGTCGTGGAAAGCGAGGCCGTGCGGCCGGTCGAAACCTTGCGCGAAGGTGAAGCTCTTGTCGGCCTTGCCGTCGCCGTTCTCGTCGCGCAGCAAGGTGATCTTGCCGGCGTGCGTTTCGGCGAGGAACACGTCGCCATTGGGTGCGATCGCCATCCAGCGCGGGCTGGTCAACCCGGTGGCAAACGGTGCGACGGAAAAGCCTTTCGGGACCTCCGGCCGGAAGCCTTCGGGGGCCGGTGCCGGCTCCGAACTGTTGTCCACCGCCGGCGTGGCGTAGGGCTTGGGCAGGTCCTTGGCAGAGAGGCTGAAGGTCTGGCCGGGCTGATCTGCCGCCCAGGCAGGCAGGGCCAAGCCTAACGCCGCCAGCGCCACAAACGGGAGTTTTCCGTTCGATTTCATAGGCTTGCCTCCTTGCAGCGGGCGGAGGGTGCCGTGCCCGTCAACCCGGGATTTACCGCAAGCGGGTTATGCCGTGAAGCGATGCTGCTGCGAAGCCTGCGATATTGCCTTCTCGCGCTCCTCGTTGCGGGGCTGGCGCCCGCGCGCGCGGAAAGCGGCTCGCGGCCCGAGCACAAGATCACCCAGTCCGAAAGCTTCATCATGGTCGAGCCGATGTATGCGACGATCTACGACGCTGGCCGGCCCTGCGGGATGCTGATGGTGGCAGTGGGTCTCGACATTCCCGATCGCAAGCTGCGCGGCGAGGCCGAGCACGGCATGCCGCTTTTGCGCGACGACTATCTTCGCAGCCTGACGAGCTTCGGCGCGACTGCGGTCAGGCCGTGGCGCCAGCCGGACGTCGTCGCTATCGCGGACCGCTTGCAGCGGGTCACCAATCGCGCCCTGCATCGCCCCGGCGCGCGCCTGCTGCTGGCGCAGGTCGCTATTCGCGTGAGCCGCTGATCCGCGCCAGGGCCAGCGCGATTTCTCTCTGGGCCAGCGGGTTCGCGCCCATGGAAGAATGTGCACCCGGCACTTCGACGTTGCGGCAGATATCGCTCTCGTCCTGCAGGCAGCTCTTCCAATCGAGGATGCCGTCGCCCCTGGAATAGATCGCCGTCACCGGCACCGGCGGCGCGATCGCGATTTCCTCGAGCCGCAACAGCGCGGAATCGTCATGCAGCGGCGCCAGCAGATGGGCAAAGCCCTCGAGCGGCGTCGCCACCGGAAAGCGGATGGGGCTGCACAGGGTGACGACGTGGGAAATCCGCTCCGGATGGCGGTGGGCGAGATGCAGGCCAATGGTGCCGCCCAGGCTTTGGCCGACGATGGCGATGGGGGCGTCCGCCTCCGTCGAAAACCGCGCCACCGCCCGCTCCAGCTGCGGGATGAGCCGCCGCGTGGGGCCGAGATTGACGCCGACACCGGCGAACCGCACGCGGTAGTTCAGCCGCGCGAGGAAATCGCGCAGCCGCAGCATGGTCCAGTCGCCGGCAAGAAAGCCGGGAATGAACAGCACGGTCTCGCCATTGCCGCGCGGCAGGCCGGAGGGGTAGGGCGCCGGCGCGAAGGTCGCCTGCGCCGCCGCGGCGATCTCGCGCGCCCAGCTCCCCAGCCCGAGGCCGGAGCCCGGCAGAGGACGCGTGACGCTGGCATGGATGGCGTTGCGCATGAGGCTCAATGTGTTCCGCCCAAGCTGCGATTTCAACACCGCTCCCGGACACTAGCGATTATCGAGCATATCCAGAACATGGCGCAGGTCGTCTTCATAGCTCCAGCCGCCTATGCCCTGGGGAACGACGAAGCTGAATTTGCCGTCGCGGGTTTGCCAGAGGCTTCCAGATTGGAATGCATATTCTTTGATTTTTGTGCAACCCCGATTCGTGAGTTCCTTTTCGACCTCGAGTCGAGGAACGATTTTGGGCATCTATTACGCGGCCAACGTACCGCTGGCGATGTATCGAATCTTGCCTTCCGGCGGCGGCCTTTCCAAATGCTTTTTCACATCGCTAAGTGTTGGAAACCATCGGATGTTCGAGACGATGAAGCCGCAGTTCAGGCGCAGCAGGTCAGCTATCACCTCGTTTAGATCGTCTTGAATTCGATCAATATCGCTACCGGCCATATAGAAGCCGGGAACGTCCTCGCTGGTCACTCGATAGCGCCCGTCGCCAGTACGCTCGAAGACTAGGTCAATAGGAATTTCCTGTACCATCGCTGTGGCCATCTCGCTGGGAGCCGCCCCTTCAATCTAAGTCAAACGCAGGAGCGAATCGCCAGAAGCATCAGCATATTCTTTTTTCTATCATATTTGCCACGCGACCGGTATCCCACGCTCAGCGGCCGGTGAACTTGGGCTCGCGCTTGTCCAGGAACGCCTTGATCGCCTCGCGAAAGTCCTCGCTGGTGGTGGCGGCGACGTATTGATCGGAATCCATGAAGGTGACGGCGTGATGGAGCGCGTTCGCCGCCGCGTTGACCGATTGCTTGGTCATGCGCACGGCATTGGGCGGCAGCTTGGCAATCTTGCCGGCCCATCTCATCGCCGCGGCAAGCGCCTCGCCGTCGGGCGCGATCTCATCGGCAAGGCCCGCGGCCAGGCATTCCTCCGCGCTCCAGCTCTCGCCGAACAGCACGAAGCGCTTGGCGCGCGACGGCCCCATCAGCGAGACGAGCCGCGGGATGGCGTGCCAGCTCATGTTCATGCCGAGGGGAATTTCCGGCAGCCTCAGCGTGGCGCCTTCGGCCACGATGCGGAAATCGCAGGAAGCGGCCAGCGCCACCGCGCCGCCGATGGCGTATTTCTCGATGGCGCAGATGGTGACCTGCTCGACCTTCTCCCAGGCGTCGCACAGATCGGGCCCGATCCTGACCATGTGGCGTCGCTCCAGCAGGCCGGAGGCGCGCCCGCGGTCCATCTCCGGATCCTTCAGATCCGCGCCGGCACTGAAGGCGCCCTTGCCGGTTATGACGATGGCCTGCGTCTCAAGATCGTCGGCGAAACTCTTCGCCGCTTGCGTCAATTCGAGGATCAGCTGCCGCGACAGCGCGTTGCGTCCGTCGCCGCGATCGAGCGTCACGGTCGCCACCGCGCCCTCGCGCGCGACGGTGATGAAGTCTCCAAGCTTGCTTTCGCCCATGGGACAAGCATAGCGAAAACCGCCGCGAGATGACACACTTGCCGGCCTATAACTTATTTGGTATATAATCCACCATGACGAGAATTTCCGAGCTTCATAAACAGTGGATGAAGGAGCCCGGCTATCGCCGCGCCTACGATGCGCTCGAAGACGAGTTTGCTCTGGCCGCGGCGATGATCGCCGCGCGGGCGAAGGCCGGCCTTACGCAGGAAGAACTCGCCAAGCGCATGGGAACCACGCAGCCGGTCGTGGCGCGTCTCGAGAGCGGACGCGTGCGGCCATCGACGCGGACCCTGGAACGTTTCGCTCGCGCCACCGGCTCGCGTTTGAAGGTGAGCTTCGAGCCTCGCCTGTCCCAGACGCGCGCAAAGAAAGCCTAGGCCGGCGGCAATACCCTCAAGCCGGGCTTTGCAAATTGTGCACGATGCGGAGCAAGGTCTTGCGCGGCAGGAAGGGCGCCAGGCTCGCAAGCAATTTGTTTCGCGCCCCGGTCACGACCACGCGTTGATTGCGCAGGAATCCGCGATAGCCCTGCTTCGCCACGCTCATCGAGCTCATCGGCGTGCCCGCGCGCGACAGACGCGTCTTGCCGGTGCCGGCGCGCTCGCGGAACTTGCTGACGGTCGGTCCGGGACACAGGCAGCTCACGTGCACGCCCGTGCCTTCCGCTTCCTTCCACAAGGCTTCGGAGAACGACAGCACGAAGGCCTTGGTGGCGTAGTAGATCGCCATCAGCGGGCCGGGCTGGAAGGCCGCGGTGGAGGCCACGTTCAGCACGCCGCCGCGCTTGGCCGCCAGCATCCCCGCCCAATAGATGTGCGTTAGCTCGACCAGCGCGCGCACGTTCAAGTCGATCATGCCCAGCTGGTCGGATTCGCCGGAGCCGGCAAAGGCGCCGGCCGTCCCATAGCCCGCATTGTTCACCAGCACGTCGACCGAAAGTCCGCGCGATTTGATTTCGCTCGCGAGCTTCTCGCCCGCGCCGATTGCGCCGAGATCGATGGCAATGGGCGTCGCGGCGATCTTGTATTTCTCCGCCAGCTTCGCGGCCACCTCCTTCAACGCGGCTTCCGAGCGCGCCGCCAGGATGAGGGCGTAGCCGTCCCTGGCGAAGCATTCGGCGAGATCGACGCCGATGCCGCTGGAAGCGCCCGTCACCAGCGCCGTCTGTCCTTCGCCTTTTCGCTTGCGCGCCATTTCCCCCTCCTATGTGCTCAGATCGCTCAATCGGCAACCATCTGGATGTCGACGATCTTGAAACCCTCTCGGTCCCAATCCCACCCAAGCTCATACCAGTCGTCGAAGTCATCCGTATAGCGCACAATCATCTCATAGCGGACGGCGTGCCGGTCCGCCCGAGGATCGGTCGCGGTGGCGCCATCGATGGCCGCGATGGAAAGTGTTCTCTCGGCCAAATCCTCCTTCAATCTGTCCACCCAGACTCGATGGTCGGCGGGAACACGCTCTGCCAGGGCCTCGAGGCGCGAGGGATCGGTATCGATCGAGCGCCACAAGCGAAGCAATTCGAGGAAGACGCCATCCGGTGTGTTGCCCGCGAGAAGATAGTGCGCGCTATCCTCGGCGCCAGGACAGCGCGCTGGCGTTGGCGGCGGCAGGATCTCGACTTGCGATTCCGCAGAGTCTAGAGGGTCGTGGGGCGGCTGGACGTAACGACCGGCTGCATCGGGCTTGAGTGTAATGTAGCGTTGGCGGATCGTGCACAGGCCCAGGCCGTCCTTGTAGGGCGCGTCAGAGAGCGTGTTCACGACCGGCGGCCCGCCGTTGATGCCGCAAACTTCAAGCGCGCCACCCTTATGGCCCACGATCGCCACCGCCTTCAGATCGTGCATCCACGTGCAAGTCCGGTGCAGTCGCGGATCGGCGTGCGAGGGAATCTCGCCCAAGAGCGATGAGACGACGACGAAGGCCAGCGTGGCGCGTATGACGGTCCCCCGACGGGACTCTATCTCATTCTATTCCGCCGCCAGGCGCGACGGCGTCATCAGCTCCTTGGCGCCGTTCAGGCTCATCAGATAGCGGATGCCTTCCTCGGCGATGTCGTCGCCCACCATGCGGTCGCTTTCCGCGTGCAGCTCCGCCATGTCGACATAAGCGGCATAAATGGCGCGGGTGCGGTCGGTGACGATGCCAGCCTTGAGCAGCGTTTTGATCAGGACACGGAAGATGGAGGTGGAATCCTTGAGCCGCTCGCGGATCTTGGCGTCGGTGAAGGCTTCCATCACCGCGCCCTGCACCCAGTCATAGTCGAGGCCGAATTCGCCGTAGAGATATTTCTTCTGCTCCGGCGAGCCCAGATTGCGCAGCAGGCCCATGAAGACTTCCGCCGCCCAATCCTCGATCTTGTTGCGCTCTTCGGGGGAGAGCTTGGGGATGGTGCGGTCGGCCCAGATCTTTCCGAATTTGTGGTGGAAGGCTTCGTCCGTCATCACCAGCTGGCAGAGCCGCTTCAGCAGCGGGTCCTCGGCATAGGTGTAGAAGGTGGCGAAGGCGCCCATGGCGAGGCCTTCCACCAGCATCTGCATGCCGACCAGCTTCTTCCAGACGAGTGGCGAGGCCACCATTTCGACCAGCAATCCGCCGAGCGCCGGGCCGATGGGCACCGGCTTGCCCCAGCGCGCCTGGATGTATTTCGAAAACGCCGTGACGTGGCGCGCTTCCTCGCGGGTCTGGTTGGCGGCGTATTCCTGCGCGCCCGGGTCCTTCAGGATATGGCAGAGCGAAGCGGAGAGCGCGAGCGCGCCCTGCTCGCCATGCAGGATCGACGACATGGAGAACTGCACGCTCTTGTTGACGAAGCGGATCTTCTGCTCCTCGGTCAGGCGATCGCCGACCGCGGTCTGCAGCTCCATGCTCATGCGCGGGGGAATCAGGTAGGCCTTGTCTAGGTCCCAGGGCTCGCTGAAATCGATGTATTTGGGATCGAGCGGGTCCCAGAAATGGTCATGGGTGGCGGAGATGATCTTGTCGAAGGCGGTGGAGCGCTTGCCGTAGCGCTCGACCTCGAGCATCGCTGGGAAGTCATGCGGATCGGCGGCATCATAGGCCGGATCCTTGGTGATGTTCTGGTCCATCGTCATTCTCCCGATCCCTGACCTGAAAGAAGGTTCACGCGGAGGCGCGGAGCCGCGGAGTTCTCCCAGCAAGCTGCCGAACTAGATTCTTGACAGTTTGTTCTCCGCGTCTCTGCATCTCCGCGTGAGTATCTTACTCTGCCGCCATCAGCGAGGGGATGGTCATCTTCCCGCCGTTGAGCGCGATGAGATATTTGATCCCTTCCTCGGCGATGTCGTCGCCCACCATGCGGTCGCCCTCGGCGTAAAGCTCGTGCATATCGACATAGGCCGCATACACGCCGCGGGTGCGGTCGGTGATGATGCCGGCCTTGAGCAGCGTCTTGATCAGGACGCGGAAGATGTTGGTCGTCTCCTGAAGCTCTTCGCGGATGGCCGCATCGGTGAGCGCTTCCATGAAGGCCTGCTGGCACCATGCCGGATCGAGGCCGACCTCGCGATAGATCCATTCCTTCTGGTTCGGCACGCCGAGATTGAACAGCAGCACCTGGAACACCTGCGCCGCCCAATCCTCGATCATCTCGTGCTCGGATTTCGACAGATGCGGGATGGTGCGGTCGGCCCAGATCTTCCCGAATTTGTGATGGAACGCTTCATCGGTCATCACCAGCTGACAGACCTGGCGCAGCAGCGGATCGCGCGATTCCTTCCACAAGGTGGCGAAGGCGCCCATGGCGAGGCCCTCGATCAGCATCTGCATGCCGACCAGCTTCTTCCAAACGAGCGGCGAGGCGACGAGCTCGTTCAGCAGATCGCCCAGCGCCGGCCCGACCTTCACCGGCTTGCCCCAGCGCGCCTGGATGTATTTCGAGAAAGCGGTGACGTGACGCGCTTCCTCGCGCGTCTGGTTGGCGGCGTATTCCTGGGCACCGGGATCGCGCAGGATGTGGCACAGCGAAGCGGACAGCGACAGCGCGCCCTGCTCGCCATGCAGGATGGACGACATGGTCCACAACGTGTCGAGATTGGCGAGCTTGATCTTCTGGCCTTCATCGAGCCTTTCGCCGATGGCGGTCTTGAGGTCGCCGTTCAGCTCGGGATTGACCAGGTAGTCCTTGGTCATGTCGAAGGGCTGGCTGAAGTCGATATATTTGCGATCCAGCGGATCCCAGAAGTGATCATGGGTGGCGCTGATGATCTTGTCGAAAGCCGTGGAGCGCTCGCCGTAGCGTTTCACGTCCAGCATGGCAGGGAAGTCGTTGGGATCGACGGCGTTGTAGGCCGGATCCTTGGTGATGTTGTCCATCGTGCCTCTCCCGAATAGCAGCCCCCAAAATATCCCCGCAATTGGTTGATTTCAAGGAAAATGACGCAGCCGTCATCGAAATTGAGTATCCCCGGCCGAGCGATGTTATAATGTTGCGCAATGGACCGCGCACCCGCCGAATCCCTGATCGAAGCCAGCCACCTCAAGGTTGTCCTCGGCGGCAGCCCGATCATCGACAACGTCAGCCTGGCCGTCCGGCGGGGCGAGATCGTGGTGCTGATTGGGCCCAACGGCTCCGGCAAGACCACGTTGCTGCGGGCCCTGCTGGGTCTTGTCTCAAGCCAAGGCGAAATCCGTCGCGCGGCCAACCTGCAGGTGGGCTACGTGCCGCAGCAATTTCCCCGCGACCCAAGCCTTCCCTTGAGCGTCGCCCGCTTCGTGGCGACAACCGGGGCGAGCCAGGCGCGAGGCGACGCGGCGCTGCGCCGGGTCGGCGCCAGTGGTCTTGCCAGAAAACAGGTCGCAACGCTTTCGGGCGGCGAGCTCGCCCGCGTGCTGCTGGCCCGCGCCATCGCCCGCATGCCCGATCTTCTCATCCTCGACGAGCCGCTGGCCGGTGTCGACGTGGCCGGCGAGGCGGAACTCTATCACCTGATCGCCGAACTGCGCGACGAGCTATCCTGCGGCGTGGTGCTGGTGAGTCACGATCTGCATGTGGTGATGGCGCAGGCCTCGCGCGTGATCTGCATCAACCGTCACATCTGTTGCGAGGGCGCAGCCGACGCCGTGATCCGCGATCCGGAATTCGTGCGACTGTTCGGCGCCCGCGCCGCGAGCGAACTCGCGCTCTACACCCATGTGCACGATCACACCCATCGCCCCTCCGGCGAAATTGCGCCGCGGGAGCACGCGCATGGATGACTTCCTCTGGCGCGCGATTCTGGGCGCGGCACTGCTCGGCGCTGCCGCCGGACCCATCGGCTGCTTCGTGCTGTGGCGGCGGATGGCCTATCTGGGCGAGTCCGTTGCGCATATCGGCTTGACCGGCGTGGCGGCGGGATTGCTGCTCGGTATTTCACCGGTCGTGGGAGTCGTGGTGCTGGCGATTTTCGCAGCGCTGACCATGGCGCGCCTGGGCGAAAGCGCGCGCGGGCTCATTCCCTCCGGCACCATTGTCGGCATCGTCGGGCACGTTGGACTGGCGCTGGGATTCATTCTGCTCTCCACCATGGACACGGTGCGGGCCGACTTGCTCGGCTATCTGTTCGGCGACGTCCTCGCGCTTTCGAACCGGGAGATTTACCTGATCGCTGCGGCGAGCCTCGGCCTGCTCGCCGTCGTTGCGGCTTTGTGGCGGCCGCTCTTGGCGCTCAGCATCAATCGCGACATCGCCATCGCCGAAGGAACTAGAAGCGGGCTCGCCGACACCGCCTTCCTGGTGTTGGTCGCCTGCCTGGTGGCACTGGGATTGAAGGTGGTCGGCGCGCTGCTCATCGTGGCGCTGCTGCTGATCCCGCCCGCCGCGGCGCGGACCTTCGCCCATTCGCCGGAAAGCATGGCGATCGGCGCGGGCCTGATCGGCGCGGCCTCGGCGCCGCTGGGCATCGCCTGGGCCTGGTACGCCAACGCGCCGGCGGGACCCTCGATCGTGCTGGCCGCCGCGGCTCTTTTTCTCGCGTCGCTGCTGGTGCTGCAGCTGCGCGCTCTGCTGGAGCGCCGCGCCTGAGCGCGCTGTGTAACCAAGCGGCCGGATCGGCCGCTTTGCCAAGTGCTTCAGCATGATAGGATGAGCTCCGGGCAGTCGCGGCGTCCGCCGCTGGAGCAATGTGGAAATTCGATAGACCCATCGCCATCTGGGCCGTTCCGCTTGCCGTTCTCGCGCTCGCGGCCCTCATCATGGCGGCCGATCCCGGCGGCTTGAGCTCGCATCTGCGCGGGCTGCAGTACGACGCCTATCAAAGCTGGCAGCCGCGGTCCTATGAAGAGACCAGTGCCAAGAGCGGCTATGTCGTCCGCGTCCTCGAGGTCGACCGCGCCAGCCTGGCGCGCTTCGGACCGTGGCCATGGCCGCGTGCCGTGCTCGCCAAGCTCACCCGTGAGTTGAAGACGGCGGGTGCCTCGATCGTCGTGTTCGATTTTCCGCTCGACACGGCCGATCCCGACACGCCCGATCATCTGGCGAGCCTTTTGCCCATGTCGGGCGACGGCAACAGCGCGCGGGCGGCGCTGCACGCGCTGCCGTCGCCCGATGCGCTGCTGGCGGAGTCCTTCAAGGATGTGCGCGCAGTGACGGGTTTTGCCCTGGGGACGCCGGGACGCATGCCCGAACCGAAGCACAGCCTTGCCGTATCCGGCGCCGCTCCATCCGATCTTCCCGTTCCTACATTCTCCGAAGCTGTCGCGCCGTTGGCCCCGCTCGAAGCGGCCAGCGCCGGCGAGGGGGCATTCGCTCCCGCGGACGATGGCGACGGCCGGCTGCGCACCGTGCCGCTCGTGTTCCGGCTCGGCGACAAGCTCGTTCCTTCGCTCGATGCCGAAGTGATGCGGCTGGTCAGCGGCAAGCCGGCGGTGGTCCTTCGCGCCGAAGCTTCATCGACGCCGGTCTTCGGTCCGCGGGCTACCATCGTGAACGCGGCGGCCGGCGCGCTCGACGTGCCGCTTACCGGCGACGGCCGCGTGACCATCTACTATTCCGGTGCAAACGCGGAGCGGCAAGTCTCCGCCGCCGCACTCGATGACGGAACCCTTCCCGCCGCGCGGCTGAAGGATGCCGTCGTCTTTCTGGCCGCGCCGGATGCGAAAGTCGGAACGCCGTTGGGCTTGCGCAACGCGGCCGAGGTCCATGCGGAGACGATGGAAAACATCCTGCTCGACACCTCGCTCAAGGATGCTTCCAGTTATTTCGGCGAACTGATTTTCCTCCTCGTCGCCGGCGCCGGCATGCTGGTGCTGTTCGCCCGCGCCGGAGTGATCTGGGCCGGTGTGCTGGCGCTCGTCGCCATCGCCGGCGCGCAGGCCTTCACCTGGTTCCTGTTCACCAATGCCCATCTGCTGCTCGATTCCATCAACCCGAGCTTCGCGCTGGCAGCAGCCTTTGCCGGAGGGCTCGCCACCCGCGCCCTCGACATTACGCGCAAGCGCGCGGAGCTCCGCCGCTCCTTCTCCGACATGCTGCCCGCCGATGCGCTCGACCACATTGCCCGCTCGCCCGCGCTGCTGAAGCTGGAAGGGGAGACGCGCACCGTCAGCTATCTCTCCTGCGGCATCCGCGGCTACGCCACCTTGCTCGAATCCTTCGGCGACGATCCGGCCGGCTTCACCCGCTTGATCGGCACGGTGATATCACCGCTGATCGAGGCCGCCAGCGCCAGCCGCGGCACCATCCAATTCTTTTCCGCCGACCGCTTCGCCGCCTTCTGGAACGCGCCGCTGGACGACAGCGAACATGCGATCCATGCCTGCGAGGCGGCCAATCGCATGACCTTGGCGCTCGCCCAGGTCAACGAGCAGCTGGCGCAGGAGCGCCGCCTCGACGGCACTGCCTTCACCGCCATCGAGATCGGCGTGGGCATCTCGACCGGGCCCGCCATCGCCGGCGCCTTCGGTGCAAGCCGCAGCTATTCCGTGACCGGCGAATGCGCACTGATCGCCGAGCGCGTGCGCGGACTCTCGGCGCAATACGGTCCTGCCATCATCGTCAGCGAGGATACCCGCAAGGCGGCAGAGCGCGGCTTCGCGTTCCTGGAGGTGGATTTCATCGCCGCCGGTCCGCGCGACCAGCCGGTCAAGCTCTATGCGTTGCTGGGCAATCCCTTGGTGCGGGCGAGCCCGAAATTCCGCGCCCTCTCCACCTTTCACGATCACATTTTCCAGTCGATCCGCACCCAGCAATGGGGCAAGGCGAAGGCGTTGATCGAGCAATGCCGCAAGCTCTCCGGCGCCAGCCCCAAGCTCTACGATCTGCACTTGGCACGCATCGCCTGGTACCAGACCCATCCGCCGGGCGCCAATTGGGATGGCGCCTTCCGCCCGGCGCTGCAATAGTTCCGCGAATGACCAAGCCCGCCGAGCATTTCCCGCGCGACTATCGCCACGCCCGCGCGGCCTTCATCGAAGCCTGCGAAGCGGCCGGGCTCGGCGTCACCTCGCGCCTGCATCCGACTGCGCAAGGCGTCGACGGCAAGAGCCTGTTTCTGGACACTGCCGTAATCGGCGCGCGCGAGGCGAGTTCCGCGCTGCTGCTGATCTCCGGCACGCATGGCGTGGAAGGCTATTTCGGCTCGGGCGTGCAGACGGGGCTGTTGCGCGATGGCTTGGCCAACCGGGCGCCGAAGGACGGCAAGATCGTTCTCCTGCACGCGCTCAATCCGTTCGGCTTTTCCTGGGATCGCCGCGTCAACGAAGACAATGCCGACGTCAACCGCAACTTCGTCGATCACGCTAATCCGCCCGCCAATGACGCCTATGACTCGCTGGCCGATGCCATCGCACCCGAGGACATCGCGCCCGACACGTTGAAGCAGGCCAATGCCAGGCTGCGGGCCTATGCCCAGGCGCGCGGCGATTTCGCATTGCAGGAAGCGATCAGTGCCGGACAATGGCGCCACCCGCGCGGCGTCTATTTTGGAGGCCAGCGTTCAAGCTGGTCCGCGGCGATGCTGGCCGATGTCTTTGGCGAGGAGCTTGCCGGCGTGGAGCGTCTCACCATCGTCGACTTTCATACCGGCCTCGGCGATTGCGGCGCGGCGGAGATGATCACCGAGGATCTGCCGGGCAGCGAAGCCTATGCCCGCGCCAAATCGCTGTGGCAGGGCCGTGTGCGCTCCAGCGAAGCGGGCGAATCCATTTCCGCGCCGCTCAAAGGCACCATCGACAAGGCGGTTTCGCGCTGGCTCGCCGGCAAGACCCTCACCTTCGCCGCGCTGGAAGTGGGCACCGCGCCCAAACGCGACGTCTTCGATGCGCTGCGCAAGGACAATTGGCTGCACGCCTATGCCGGCCTGGGGCACGCACAGGCGAAATCCATCAAGCGGCAGATCCGCGACGCCTTCTATCCCGACACCGAGGACTGGAAACGCCAAGTGTGGGATCACGGCGTCGACACCGTCGAGGCCGCCCTTTCCGCCAGAAACTGAACGCCGGCCGCCGCCAACCGCAAGGATACGACATGCCGATCGCCACCCTGTTGAGCCGCAGCGCCGTCCTGCTCGCCACCTCCATGCTGCTCGGGGCTGCGCCTGCGCCGACGCCGCCGCGCGCAGCCATGCCGCCGCCCGACAATCAGAAACTCGCCCATGACATCTTCCGCGACATTGTCGAGGTGCGCTCCGTCCACGATGTGGGCACCAAGGCCGTCGCCGACATCCTGGTGCGCTATCTGAAGGCGAACGGCTTTGCCGCCGGAGACATTCACGAGCTGGCCGATCCCAAATATCCCAACCAGATGAATGTGGTGGTGCGGCTGCACGGCAAGACCAGGGCCAAGCCGGTTCTGTGGTACGGCCACATGGACGTGGTCGAGGCCAGGCCCGAGGACTGGTCGCTGCCGCCCTTCAAGTTCACCGAGAAGGACGGCTATTTCTACGGCCGCGGCACCTCCGACATGAAGGATCAGGACGCGGCCACGGCAGCGAGTCTCATCCGCCTGAAGACGGAAGGCTTCGTTCCCGGTCGCGACATCATCGTCGCCTTCACGGCGGACGAGGAAGTCGGCGAGGAAGAGGACGGGCTGTGGTATCTGCTGCGCGACCATCGCGATCTCGTCGACGCCGAAATGCTGATCAATCCCGACGGCGATTCGGGCGAGCTCAAGGACGGCAGGCGCCTCGATTTCGGCGTGGAGACCTCCGAGAAGACCTATGCCACCTTCACGCTGGAGGCGACCAATCGCGGCGGCCATTCTTCGGAACCCCGGCCGGACAATGCGATCTATCAGCTCGCCAATGCGCTGGTGCGGCTGTCGAAATATTCGTTTCCCTACAAGACCAACGCCACCACGCGTCTTTATTTTGCCAAGCAGGCGGAGCTCGAGCAGGGCCAGCGCCGCGCCGACATGCTGGCGCTGGCGAACAACGGCACGGTCACCGACGCCGCTTCCGCAACGCGGCTGGCGCGGGACGTGCCCCTCAACGCCATCCTGCACACCACCTGCGTTGCCACCATGCTGGCCGCCGGCCATCAGGAGAACGCGCTGCCGCAGCGGGCGCAGGCGACCGTCCAGTGCCGCATCTTTCCCGATGAATCGGTCGAGCAGACCAGGGCAACGCTTGCCAAGGTGATCGCCGATCCGGCCATCTCGGTGAAGGCGCTGGGACTCATCACCTTCGCGCCGGAATCGCCGCCCACGCCCAAGCTGATGGCTTCGGTCGAGAAGGTAGTCCATTCGATGTGGCCGGGCGTGCCGGTGCTGCCGGAAATGGCGGCCGGCGCCAGCGACTCCATCTTCGCC
>DATCOJ010000077.1:0-31578 GCA_036564785.1 Rhizomicrobium sp.
GCTCCGGATCGTGCCCCCTCCCGCAAGGGGAGGGGGGTGAGGTCTATGCAGTTGCATCTCGCCACATCGACATCGAGACGCCGATGCTGGCCGCGCGGTTGGATCGGCGGCGGGGATTGGCGATCGAGCGCCTGCATTTCAGCGGACATGAGCGCGCCACGGTCGGGGGATTGCCGCACGGCCATTTCGACGACATCGCGCTGCAGGCCGATTGGTACACCGGCGACTGCGTGTTCGAAGCGCCGGGGGAAGCGAAGGTCACCGATCTCGAATGGTGCGAGGCGCGTGTCTTCAAAGGTGAAAGCGGCGACGTTTCGGTCTCGACTCGCATCGACACGCCGAACGGACCCATCGACAAGACGCTGCATTTTCATGCTGCGGAGGCGCGCGTCGATTTCGATCTCGTGTTCCACTGGCCGCAATGGGGCCGCGGCAGTCTCCGGCTCGGTCACATCACCCTGCTGCCGGAGGCCTTCGATTGTGCTGCGCTTTCCTTAACAACGCACAATGGCGGCAAGGATGCGGAAACCTTTCGGCTTAAGGATCAGACCGTCGATCATGGCGCGCCGGTGTCGTTTCTCGTCTCCTCGTCCTACGGCTTGGGCATGACGGAAGGCTGGGCGGAAATCGGCGATGCCGAGACCCGCCTGCGCATCGAGGTGGACCGCAGCTTGGCGCCGCTGCTGGGCCTGCTCACCCATCGAGTGGCCGGCGACAGCCTGTTCTGCCAACTGGTGCTCTCCGCTCTCGAGCTGGACGAGACCCGCAAGCCCTGCGCCTACGCCTGCGGCCCGCGCCGCTTCCGCTTCGCTATCTCCGCAGCACCCGCTTAAGCCAATTTCAACCACGTTCTGCAACCATTCGGCGCTTCCAGAGGGGCGGACCATCCATGGCGCAGCGCGCGGCCAAAATCTATCTTCCGGTCAACGGTGACGAAACCAAGGTCGAGCCCATCGCGCCGGCCTTCCGCGATTTCACCCAGCCATGGCTCGATCTGAACGACAAGGCGGTGCTGGTCACCGGCGGCACCGGCTCCTTCGGCAAGCATTTCGTCAAGACGGCGATCGAGCGCTACAAGCCGCGCCGCCTCGTCATCTTCAGCCGCGACGAGCTCAAGCAGTACGAGATGCAGCAGCTCTTCCCGATGGAAGAGCATCCCTTCATGCGCTACTTCATCGGCGACGTGCGCGACCGCGACCGGCTCGAGCTCGCCATGCGCGACATCGACTACGTGGTGCATGCCGCGGCGCTGAAGCAGGTGCCGACCGCCGAATACAATCCCTTCGAATGCGTGCGCACCAACATTTTCGGCGCCGAGAACGTGGTCTATGCGGCGTTGCGCCGTAACGTGCGCAAGGTGATCGCGCTTTCCACCGACAAGGCGGCCAATCCGGTCAATCTCTATGGAGCCTCCAAGCTTGCTTCCGATAAGATTTTCGTGGCTGCCAACAATCTTGCCGGCGCAGACGGCACGCGCTTTTCCGTGGTGCGCTACGGCAACGTGTTCGGCTCGCGCGGCTCCGTCGTGCCGTTCTTCAAGAAGCTGGCGGAAGACGGCGCCGCTTCCATCCCCATCACCGATCCGCGCATGACCCGGTTCTGGATCACGCTCACGCAAGGGGTGAATTTCGTGCTCTCCAGCATGGAGATGAGCCGCGGCGGCGAGATCTTCGTGCCCAAGATTCCCTCCACCACCATCGTCGATCTGGCGCAGATCATGGCGCCGCGTCTGGGCCGCAAGGTCGTCGGCGTGCGCCCAGGCGAGAAGCTGCACGAGACCATGATCCCGGCCGACGATTCGCGCTGGACGGTGGAGATCCACGACCGCTACGTGATCCTGGCGAGCTTCGCCGCGGCGGCGCGCGAGGCCTATCTCAACCGCGGCGCCAAGCCCGTGGCCGAAGGCTTCGCCTATTCCAGCGACAGCAATCCCGAGCAGCTGGACGCGCGCGGATTGCAGCTGCTGCTGGCGCAGGCCTTGGCGTGAGCGGAGCGCTGAAACAGGCCGCGGCGGCACGGCCCAATTCCTTCCTGCCCTATGGCCGCCAGCTCATCGACGACGACGATATCGCCGCGGTGAGCGACGCGTTGCGCAGCGAATTCCTCACCACCGGACCCTATGTCGGGCGCTTCGAGGCCGCGCTTTCGAAGACCGTCGGCGCGCGCCATGCGGTGGTCTGCGCCAATGGAACAGCGGCGCTGCACATGGCGGCGCGGACGCTCGATCTCGGGCCCGGCACGAAAGTGATCGTGCCGGCGATCACCTTTCTGGCCACCGCCAGCGCGCCGCATTTGAACGGCGCCGAGATCGTCTTCGCCGATGTGGATCCCGCCACCGGGTTGATGGGAGCGGAGCATCTCGAAGCGGCGCTGGCGCGTGCTGGCCATGCCGACGCCGTTTTCAACGTGCACCTCAACGGCCAATGCGGCGAGATCGAGGACATCGCGACCATCGCGCGCGCGCACGGACTGAAGATCGTCGACGACGCCTGCCATGCCCTGGGTGCGGCATTCGTGGCCGAGAATGGCTCGGTCAGCCAGATCGGCGCCAATGCCTTTGCCGACCTCACCGTTTTCTCGTTCCATCCGGTCAAGACCATCGCCATGGGCGAAGGCGGCGCGGTCACCACGAACGATCCGGCGATGGCCAAGCGCCTGGTCCTGGCACGCAATCACGGGATGACGCGGGAGCCTGCCGATTTCGTCCATGCCGATCTCGCCTTCGACGAAAACGGCCAGCCCAATCCCTGGTACTACGAAATGATCGAGCCGGAGTTCAATTGGCGCGCCAACGACATCCAATGCGCGCTCGGCCATTCGCAGCTGGGCAAGCTCGGCCGCTTCGTAGCGCGGCGCCGGGCGCTGGCCGCGACTTACGACCTGCTGATCAGGCCGCTGGCGCCGCTGCTCAGGCCGCTCGCGCGCACCCGCGCTTGCCTGCCCGCCTGGCATCTCTACGTGGTGCGCATCGATTTCGAGGCCGCCGGAATTTCGCGGGCCGGTCTGATGCGGGCGCTGGCGGCCGACGGCATCGGCACGCAGGTGCATTACGTGCCCGTGCATCGACAACCCTACTGGGCCGCCCGCCATGGCGCACGCTCATTGCCCGGCGCGGAATCCTACTACGCGCAGGCGCTCAGCCTGCCGCTGTTCGCCGCAATGACCGAAGACGACGTGGCGCGGGTGGTGACGACGCTGGCCCGCCTGCTCGGATTCTAGCCATTCATCTTCCTCGCGAAGTTTTAACTCGCCGCTGCCGCGCTTCACGACTATGATTGCCTGGCAAAGCGTCGAGTATCCTCTCGAGCCTTGGCGGCCAAATCCGGCCCGCCAAGGCTTTTTTTAGTGCTCTACTCATCCCCTAAAGCTTGGCGCCCAGCTTCACCCACAAGGTCCGCGCCGGCAGAAGATAAAAGGCCTGGCTGCCGAATTCGCTGGCCGACACGGGTTTGCGCTCGTCGGTCAGGTTGGTTCCCTCCAGCTTGAGGTCGTAGCGGTCCAGGCGATAGCCGAGCGTTGCGTCCAGCGTGGTGTAGGCGCCGGCGCGGGCGGTGTTCACCTCGTCGAGCCAGCGCCGCCCCACATAGGTCGCCACCAGGCTTGCGTTCAGCCCCTGATCCGGCTCGTAGAGCAGCCCGGCTGACGCGAGAAGGTGCGGCGACAGGGTGAGCTGGTTGCCGTCGGCGTTCACCGGATTGCCGAGATCGTCCACCGTGGTGAAGCGGGTGAAGCGCGCATCGTGCCAGGCGAGGTTGGCGGCGAGGGTGAGATCGGCTGTCACCGCGTAGCGCGTCTCCAGTTCGGCGCCCTTGAGCCGCTCCTTGGCTGCGTTCTCCAACTCGCCGGTCAGCGCATTGGGCACCACCAGGTTCTGGAAATCCTGCAGGAACAGCTCGGCCTGATAGGAGACGCTGCCGTCGCCCAGCAGGCCTTTGAGTCCCGCTTCCCAGCTTTGCGCGGTTTCCGGCTCAAGCACGTCGGGCGTGTAGTCGGGACCGAAGTCGAGCGCGGCCGGTTTGAAGGCGTTGCGGTAGTCCGCATAGACGACCGCCTCGTCGCGGCCTTCGCTCCAGGCCCGGTAGCTGGCGCCGATGGTGCCGGCCAGCCGCGTCACGCTGCGCGAGCGCGTGGCGAATTCGTTCTGCGTCGAGTCGATCGTATCGACGTGGCCCGACCTCTTGCGCTCGTAGGTCTCGTTGAGGCGCAAGCCGCCTTGCACGTCCCAGCGTTCGTCCGGCTTCCAGTCGAACTGCGCATACTGGCCCGCAAAGACGCGGCGATCGGCGATGGTGTTCAACTCGTCGATGTGGATATGGCTGGTGGGCGGCGGCACCGTCCTGCCGTCCAGCGGCACGTAGTATTCGCCGTTGCGGCTGCGCTGGCGGCCGATGCCGTAGAGCAGATCGGCACCGAACACGAAGCTGAGATGGCCGGAGTGTTCGCTGGCGATATGGGTGTCGAAGTAGCCGTCATTGATCAGGCGGCGCTGGTTCTGCGAATCCGCGTTGGCCGAGGAGCCGTCGTCGATCAGATCGGGGCGCAGGAAACCGCGGATGTCGTCGATGTCGGAATGGGCGAAGGAGGCGGTGGTCTCCCATTCCCCCAAAGAGGTGATCTGCGAATAGGCGAGCGCGGCGTGATACTTGTTCTCGCTGATGCCGGCGTCGCCCGTATTGTAGTTGGCGTTGAGCGGCGTGATGGTGTTGAGGTGCGTACCCTGCCGCACCACCGGGCTCGGCGGCGCATCGTTCACCAGCGTGACATCGGCATCAAATCGCAGCGTGCCGGCGCCCAACTTGGCGGCGCCGCGATAGAAAAGCTTGCCGTCGTCCACCGATTCGCGTTTGTCGGCGAAGCCCAGATGCTGGCCGCTCAACGAAATCGACTGCGCGTAGTCGTCGGAGCCGGGAAGCGCGTAGGAGACGGCGCCGCGATAGGACTCGTAATTGCCGTAGGCGATGTCGGCATAATTCGAGGCTTGCCCGGCCGGATAGTGCAGCACGTTGATCACGCCGACGAAGGAGGTGGCGCCGAACATCACCGGCGCCGCGCCTTTCAGCACTTCGATGCGCTGCACGTCGGTGAGGTCGAGCGTCGAGATCGCCGGATTGAAGGCGCCGCCCCATGGCACGTTGTCCACCACCAGCAGGAACGCGTCGAATTCATGCAGGCCCCAGAAGGAGGGAACCGCGCTGGAAGGGCCCGCATCGCCGCCGGACGGGGCCTCGACACCAGGCACCAGGCTCAGCGCCGCGCGCAGATCGAGCGCGTCGCGTGCCAGCAACTCGTCGCCGGTCACCACGGAAAGATCCGCCGGCACCTGGTCGATCGGCTCCGGCAGGCGAGTGGCCGTGACGGTGACCTGCTCGATTCGGGGGCTGTCCTCAGCCATAGCAGAGCGGCTTGCGAGGAAAACGAAAGCAATGACGAACCAAACCAGCGGATCCGCGCGCCGCATAAGCCCCCCAAGCGCTTGAAAATCAGGCGCGCAGGATAGGCGAGCCCCGCAGGCCTGTCGATTGGCTCAGACTTTGCGGTCGATCAGCTGAATGTGATTTTCGCTGAGAAATTTGCGCAGCTCGTCGATCTGCTCGCCGCGCCATTCGCAGATGCGGGCGCCGCTCGCGGCCTCCACCAGGCGGTAGACCATGGCGCCCTCCTCTTCCTGCACTTCGAGATAGACGCGCACCAGCTCGTCGTCGCGCGTTCCCGCCTGCGGCGAGACCGTCTCGGCGGCTTCCACCCGCTCTTCATGCGGCAGGCTGGACGGGCGCAGACGGAAGCTCGCCGCCACGCGCCGGACCGCTCGCGCGCCACTCGCGCCTGAGACGATGTCGACCATGGCGAAAAGCCTCCGCCTGCCATCCCATTCTTCTTATGACACCCCATTCACCCGGACGCCCCGGGGCGCGGCCGATGCTTCGGCTCACGCCTTCGGGAAAGCTACGGCGGAGCCGGATTGCCCGGCCCCGCCGCCAAGTGCTTACCGGAAGAGCGAGAGCGTGATGGACGGCGCGCTGTTGGCGATCGACAGCGCCTGCACGCCCAGCTGCTGCTTGACCTGCAGCGACTGCAGCATGGCGCTTTCCTTCGCCATGTCGGCGTCGACCAGGTTGCCGATGCCCGCCGTCAGCGTGTTCGACAAAGTCTGGACGAAGTCCGCCTGGATGGAGAACTTCTTGGCGCCGCTCGACAGCTTGGCGAGCGCCGCGTCCACGTTGGTCAGCGAAGCCTGGATCGTCGAGATCATGGTCGACGCCTTCGACTGGGTGGAGATCGAGCCGGTCGTCGCGACCGTCACGACCGAGCCGCCCAGGCTCATGTTCTCGGCCGACACCGTGATCTTCTTGCTGCCGTCGGTCGAGGCCAGCGCGGTGATCTGCGTGGTCGAACCGTCCACCAGGTTGAAGCCGTTGAAGTTGGCGTTGGTGACCACCGACGCGATCTGATCGCGCAGGGCCACGAAGTCCTCGTTCAGGGCCTGACGGCTCGCCGTGTCGAGCGAAGTGTCGGACGCGGCAAGCGCCTTCGACTTCATCTCGATCAACAGGTCGGAGATCGACTGGCCGGCCGACAGGGCCGTGTCGACCGAGGAAACACCGCGGTTCAAGCTGTCGGTGACGGCGCCGTAGGCGGCGACGTCGCTGCGCATGCCCTGGGCGATGGCGAAGGTGGCGCCATCGTCCTTGGCGGACGCGACCTTCAGACCGCTGTTGATGGCGTTCTGAACCTTGGTGAGCTGTGCGTTGGTGTGGTTGAGGTACTGCAGGGCGACCATGGCGCCCACATTGGTGTTCACGCTAATCATGAAAGCCTCCGTTCTGGCTCGTGGCACGAGCATTTTGCTCAGGGGGCGTTTTGCCCCCGAAGGCCGGGTCGCAACGGCCGTGCCGCGCGCGAGCAAGGAATCGTTAGGGATGGATTTTTCGCGCGCCCTGAAAATTCGACCCGGCGGATTTGACCGGGCGACCGGCGCTGCCCGGCAATTGCTGCCGCGGGGCGGCAATTTCTGCCGGCTGCGCTGGCGCGAATTTACCTGGCGAAAAAGAAAAACGGCGCGGGCGATGGTCTCCCGCGCCGTCGAAATGAAAGCTTCCCCGCGCTTCTCTTAGTGGAAGAGCGACAGGATGATCTGCGGCGATGAGTTGGCGATGGCCAGCGCCTGCACGCCGAGCTGCTGCTTGACCTGCAGAGCCTGGAGCCTGGCGCTCTCCTTCGCCATATCGGCGTCGACCAGGTTGCCGATGCCCGCAGTGAGGGTATCGGACAGCTTCTGGACGAAATCGATATGAACCGAGAACTTCTTCTCCCCGCTCGACAGCCGCGCCAGCGCGCTGTTGACGTTGGTCAGCGACGCCTCGATGGTGGCGATCATCGCCGAGGCCTTGGTCTGGGTGGAGATAGCGCCCGTCGTGGCCACCGTGACGATGGATCCCGAAAGGCTCATGTTCTCGGCCGACACCGTGATCTTGCGCGTGCCGTCGGAAGAGGCGAGCGCCGTGATCTGGGCGGTGGAGCCGTTGATCATGTTGAAGTTGTCGAACACCGCATTGTTGATGATGGTAGCAATCTGGTCGCGCAACGCGGTGAAGTCCTCGTTGAGCGCGTTCCTGCTGGCGGCGTCGAGCGATTGATCCGATGCGGAAAGGGCCTTCTGCTTCATTTCGATCAGAAGGTCCGAGATGGACTGTCCGGCCGACAGGGCAACGTCGACCGCGGACATGCCGCGGTTGAGGCTGTCATGCACGGCGGAATAGCCCGCCACATCGCCTCGCATGTCCTGCGCGATGGCAAACGTCGCGCCGTCGTCTTTCGCCGACGCGACCGTCAGACCCGAGTTGATGGCGTTCTGCGTGGTCCGAAGCTGCGAGTTGGTCTGGTTGAGGTATTGCAGCGCGACCATCGCGCCGGTGTTGGTGTTTACGGTAAGCATGTCTCTTCTCCGTCCATTCTGGGAGACTGACGGCGTTCTGCCCGTCTGGGGCACAATGCCCCGCGTGCCTTCTGCGCAATGGACGTGCCAGGCTCGTGCCGGCTAATTCCTTGAAATAATTGGGAGTTTCGTGAGGCTTGGCGGGCTTTGATGGGAAGCTTTTGCCGTCCGGCAGACTCTTCCTTTGAATTTCCGGCGTCTGAATCAGGCCGCGCCTTGCAGGCCCTGCATGATGGTGCGGTTGATCTCGATCAAGGGATCGACCGAGGCGCCCTCGCGGGTGACTTCCTTGGAATATTTGCGCACCCAGAAGGACAGCGAGACGATCTTGGCGCGCACCTCGCGCGGCAGCTGGTTGCGCTCGTCCATGCAGTCGGTGGCAAGCGTGTTCCACAGCCGCTTGTTCCAGTCGAGAGCGTCGACCAGCGGGCCGCCCTTGGCGCCAGTCTTCTGCGCCGTGATCAGCGCGCCCGTTACCTGCCCGAACAGCCGGTACTCGGTCGAGCGGGCGTCTTCAGTAATTCGCTGCGTGTTTTGATAGGCCTTGTGGGACATAGCTCAGACGCTCTCCTTCGAAGGCGAACAGTTTCTTGCAGGCCATCAGGGCCTTGTAGTAGGCGCCGCCCATCACGTCGCGGCTGATCTCCACGCAGGTGGCGAGCGCGGCGCGGTTGTGGATGGCGCTCATGAACTCGGTCATGCGCAGGGCGAAATCGTTGTATTGCTGCTCGCTGTCGTCGGGATCGAGATACATCATCATGATGGGGAAATAGATGCGCCGGGCCGGCGTGTGGGCGTCCTCCGGCTGCATGATGTCCTTCTCGCGCAGCACGCAGGCCTTGTTCTGCAAGACCAGGCTGGCGCGCTTGTCGCCGTTGGTCAGCACCGCGCCGTTAAGCACGAATTTTTCCTGCGGCTTCAGCGAGAGTTTCAAAGGCATCGGTCAATCCTTTGCGGGACTTGCGCGCGACTTGAGAGGAGGCGCGGCATCCCGCCGTTTCCGGTCAAGGCTAGCGGGCAATGCTTAACAAACAGCTTGCATTGCCGCGGTCGCCGTTTACCGGCCGTTAGCCACGATGGCGTTTGATGGCGGCCTCGCGCGAGGGGTTTTCCGCATGAATCAAATGGCCGCCGGTCTCGATTTTTTTGCCGGGCAGGGCGCCCATGCGCAAGCCTTGGCCAAGCTGGAAGCGCTGGAGGAGGAAGTCGACGCCGCACTGGCGCGGCGCAAATCGAACGGTCTGGTGCGCCGGGCGATCAAGGCCTGGCACCGCGGCGACATAGCCCGGGCCGGCCAGCTCGCCTTCGATGCCACCGAAGCGGACTCCGCCAACGCCCAAGCCTTCCATGTGCTCGCCATGGCGCTGGAGAGGATGGGCCATCTGCACAAGGCGCTGGTAACCTATGAGCGCGCCTTCGCCCTCGATCCGGACGATCCGGACCTGCTGATCAATCTCGGGCTGACCGCCTGGAACCTGAAGATGAATGACGGCGCGGCGAAAATGTTTCGCCTCTTCATCGACGCCTGCCCGGAATCGCCCTTGGGCTACAACAATCTCGGCAGCATCCAGTGCGATCTCGGCCAATCCTCCACCGCGATCGAGACCTTGCGCTCCGCCATCTACCGCATGCCGGACGAAGCGGTGCTGTGGAACTCGCTTGCCACCGTGCTGGCCGAGGAAGGCCGCGCCGAGGAAAGCCTCGTCTTCTACCAGGAGGCGATCCGGCTCGATCCCGATTTCCCGCGGCCCTGGCACAACCTCGCCTATGCCTACTCGCATCTGGGCCGTCTGGAGGAAGCGCTGGAGGGTTACGACCGCGCGCTGGCGCTGGCCAAGGATCCCACCGAAATCATCGAAAGCCGACACTCGCGCAGCGTCTGCCTGATGGGCATGGGCCGCCTCGAGGAAGGCTTCCGCGAATACGAGATCCGCAATTCGCCGCGCTTCCGCGCCTATGTGCATCACATGACCAAGGCGCCGCATTGGAACGGCGAGCCGCTTGACGGCAAGCGCCTGCTGGTCGCCGGCGAGCAGGGCTTGGGCGACGAATTCATGTTCGCCGGCGTGCTGCCTGACCTGGCGCGCGATGTCGGCGACAGCGGCAAGCTGCAGATCGCTGTCGATCCGCGGCTGGTGGCGCTGTTCCAGCGTTCCTTCCCGAAGGCGCAAGTCGGCGCTTACGACGACCGCAAGCTGCTCGACGCGGACGGCAACAAGGAACTGCGCTTCATGCCGTGGGCCAACAAGGAAAGCGAGCCCGACTATTTCGCGGTGATGGGAACGGCGCTGCAATTCCATCGAAAGCGCATCGAGGATTTTCCACGCCAGGCGTTTCTGATTGCCGATCCGGCCCGGGTGGAGGAGTTCCGCGCGCGGTTGTCGGAGATCGGGCCGGGGCCCTATGTCGGACTCTGCTGGCGCTCGATGATGCTGGGGGCCAAGCGCCGCAAATATTACAGCGCGCTCGACCTCTGGGGCCCGATCCTGAAGACGCCCGGCGTCACCTTCGTCAATCTGCAATATGGCGATTGCGCAGAGGAACTGGTCCGCGCCGCCGATCAGCACGGCATCGCAATTCACGCCTTCGCCGATCTCGATCTGAAGAATGACATCGACGGCGCGGCGGCGCTCTCCGCCGCGCTCGATCTGGCGATCTCGGCGCCGACCGCGGCGGCGGCGACGGCCGCCAGCGTCGGCACCGAAGTCTGGTTCCTGACCGCCGGCCGCACCTGGCCGCAGCTCGGCACCGACGAATATCCCTGGTACCGCAAGACGCGCGTGTTCAGCCCGGAGAAGTTCGGCGACTGGCCGCAGCTGGTGCCCGATGTGGCGGCGGCGTTGTCGCGTCGCGTCGAGACTCGCTAGCCAAAAAGAGCTGCCGCACTCCGGATCTTTGTCGGAAGCGCGGCAGCGAGGGGCCCACCACAAGCAAGACTGGCTGTTCTTTAGCGGGCTTCGCGGCCTCCCGAAAATACGGAATTGTCCGTACAGGGACGGATCATCCCCGCGCCGGAAAAGAAACAGGCGGATGGATGTTGCGCCACCCGCCTGTCCGAAGCAGCTCGCCAATTGCCGGGGGATTGCGCGAACCGCCAAAGGAAAGAGAAAGAAAACTGGTGAGATGTGGAAACGAACCCAAGCACACTCCCAGGTTGTAGCAAGAGTGCGGTTAATATTCGGTTGTGGTCCTCAAGGCGCGCGCGTCATCCGCCACTGCCAAGGAAGGCGCGGACATCCGCCGCAGACTGGTCGGCCACTTCCTCCTGCGGAATGTGCCCGGTCGCCGGGTAGACGATCAGCTTGGAGCCTTTGATGCCGGCGGCGAAGGCATGCCCCGCCTCGACCGGGATCAGATGATCCTCGGCGCCCCAGAGGATGAGCGTCGGCGCCTTGATGTCGCCGATGTGATCCTTGACGTAGGTGTCCCAGGGCAGGTTGAAGCGCGCGAGCGTCGCCTCGCGGGTTCCCGCCATGCGGGCGAAATCCCAATAGGAGTCGATCATCCGGTCGGTGATGATCTCCTTGTGGATCACCGCGTCGTCCAATCCTTCCGTCACCAGCGAGCGCGGCGTCACGTGCAGCAGGATCTGATTGATGACCGGGATGCGAGCCAGCCGGAAGGCAAGCGGGATGCGGTCGCCCTGCTTGGACGGCAGGCCGCCGGCATCCACCAGAATGAGATGGGTGACGCGCGCCGGGTATTCCTCGGCGAAGCGGGCCGCCACGCCGCCGCCCATGGAATTGCCGCCGAGCGCGAATGTCTGCAGGCCGAGCTTGTCGGCGACTTCGGCAACGAATTTCGCCATGCCCTCCGGCGAGTAGTCGCCGTTCGGCACCGCGCCCGTCAGCCCATGCCCCGGCATGTCGATGGTGACAACCCGGAAGGTATCCGACAGGCGCTTGGCCCACGGTTCCCAGGTGAGATAGGAGGCGTTGGAGCCGTGAACCAGAATCAAAGCCGGCGCATTGCGCGGCCCCTGGTCGCGGACATGGGCGCGCGCGCCATCGGGCAAGGTCACGAACTCCGATGGGCCGGCGTTGTATTTCGCTTCCAGCACGGCGCGCGGAATGTCCGGCTCGCTGAAATACCAGATCGCGCCCGCGATCAAGGCAACCACCACCAGCAACCCGACGATGAAATTTCTCACGGCACGCCCCCTCCTGCTGCGACATCGTTGTCGTATTCATAACCGTCCGGCCCCGGATCGTCCGGCGGCCGCGGCAGCACCACGAAGCCGGCACGCTCGTCGCTGTCCTCGCGCCAATGCTTGCGCGCCCGCGAGGGCAGCGCGTCGCCGCGCGGATCTTCGAACTCTACCGGCTTGTGGAAGGAATGCGCTGCTACGTCGGCGCCAAGCCGCTCATCGTGCGCCGCACCCGGAAGCATCTCGAGTGAATCCGAAACCGGCGCGGACCAGGAGAGCGAATCGAAGGCGCCGCAGCCGCCGCACACCGCATGCCATTCCGGTGCCAGCCAGCCGCAATTGCCGCAGCGCCAATCGGCGTCGCGCGGCGCCCGCACGGCGCGATTGAGCCAGGTGTGTGCCGCGGCCGCGTCCTTGCGCTCGCGCTGCTCGATCTCCGCCATCAGGGCGCAGACCCGCGCGCTGGCCGAGCCGCGGGCGAGCGGCGACAGCAATCGGCGCGCCTCGCTCCATTCCGCGAGGTTGACCGCTTGTTCGGCTTCCAGGATGCGGCTTTCGAAATGATCGCGGTTCAGATGCGCCAGACCCTTCATCCGCTCGGCGCGCTCGCCCGGCGTCTCGTCGGGCTTGATCGCGGCATAGGCGCCGGCGAGGTCGGGATGCGGCGCCTGCGTCCAGGCGCCTTCGATGACGTCCTGCGCGCGCCAGCTGCGGCCCTGCATCGCCAGGCGGCGTCCGGCGAGAACCGCGGCGGGCGTCAAGGCCGGCGACAGCTTGATGGCTTCCAGAGCGGCGGATAGAGCGCGCTCGCCATCGCTGCGGCGTTCGGCCTCCAAGGCTTCGGCCGCCAGCAGCACCGCGCGGCGCCGCCGCACCAAACCGGAATCGGCCAGCCGCGCCTTGCCCGCACTTTCCAGGACCGCCTTGGCATCGGCCCATTCGCCGCGCGCCGATTTGAGATCGAACAGCGCATTCGCCGCCCACGCCGCCTTGGGCTTCAGCGCATGAGCACGGGCCGCAAGCGTCACCGCGTCGCCATGATCCTCGCGCCGCATCGCCTGCATGAAGAGGCCGCGCAGGCCCAGAAACTCCGTGTCGGGATGGGCGAGCATGGCGCGATAGGCTTCCGCCTGCAGCGACTCGTCGCCGTCGAGCTGGGCCGATTGCGCGGTCAGCAGCAGCGCCAGCGGCGGTGAGCCCAGCAGCGATTGCGCCTTCAGCGCATGGCGCCGGGCTTCGGTCGCGTCTCCTGCCGCGGCCGCCACCAATCCGCGCGACAGCGCTTCGCTGCCGCGCCGCGAGCGGCGGGCGGCAAACCAGCGGCCCACGGCGCCGGGACTGCCCAGCACCAGCGCCACCAGCCGGGTGAGGAATCCGACGAGACCGATGAACAGGATGGCGAGCGCGATGGCGACGCCGGCGCCGGTGCGCAGCTGATAGCCGTCCACCGTGAACAAAAGCTCGCCCGGCCGCTCCACGATCCAGACGATGCCGGCCGCGATCAGCGCGGCGGCGAAGATGATCGTCAGGAGACGGATCATTGTTGCACCGTGCCCGGCGGCGGCGGAGCGGCCGCGGCACTCCGGGCGAGCGGCGCGGCGAGCTCAGCCACCATCCGGTTGGACAGCGAGCGCAAGCTTCGCTCCAGCGCGGCGCGCGCCTGCGCCTGGGTGAGCCAGGAGGCGGCTGCCTGCCTGGCCGGACCTTCCAGCGCGCTCACTTCCGCGATGGCGCGCTCGAGTTCGCCATGCTTCAGGTGCACTTCGGCGCGTGCCAGATGATCCTCCGTGGTGGCGCCCGAGACTTCGCCGACGCGGCGGATGGCAACGAGGCTCGTCACGTTGATCCACACCCGCTCCAGCCAGCTGCGCGCCTGCGCGCGGCGCTCCGCGGCCAGGATGGAATCCGCCTTGCGCGAGAATTGCTCGGTGAGCATCGCTTCTGTCGGCACGCCGCGATCGGCGGTTTTCATCAGAGTGTCGATCTCGGGCGCCTGAGGCTGGAGCGCACGCAGCGTCGCCAGCTCATTGGGGAAAGGCGACGGGCTTGCGGTCACGCGCAGCAGATCGGCCAACGCCAGCACCGAGGCGGCGCGGCGCACCAGTTGCGACGGGTCCTCAGTCTCCAGCTTCACCACGCGGGCATCGAGGGCCGCCTGGCTCTCCTTGGTCGCCAAACTGTCGAGCCGCAATGCCAGATCGGCCGGCGGCGCATTGCGTTCCAGCACCGCCACGCGCTGTCCCATGGCGGTGACGCTTTCGCTCAGCAGCTGGTGGCGATCGTCGTTGGCCTTGCGGGCCTGGGCGATGGCTTTGTCGAGCGCCTCCAGCCGCGCCAGGACTTGCGCATTGCCGCCCGACTGCTCGAGCTTGGCAAGCCGTGTGGCGATCTGTGCGAGGTCGACTCCATCCTTGTCCAGCTGCGCCTTGAGCGCGCCGGCATCGCCGGCCTCGGAGGTTCCCCCCGTTTTCTCCAGCGCGGTCACACGCGCTTCGTCGGCATCGATGCGATCCTTGAGCGCGCTCAAGTCGCGGCGCTCGGCGGCGAAAGCTTCAACCGCCGCCTTCGGTGCATGGCCGGCGGCGATCTGGCCGATGCGCGTTTCGAGCGACGTCAGCCGGTCATTGGTCGAAGACGTTTCGCCGCCGCCCAGCATCCACGGCCAGTAGGTCGCGATCAGCCCGCCGGAGAGCGCGGCGAGGAGCACGAGAAAGAAAATTCCGATGGCGCCTTCGGGCAGGCTGAGGAGCGATGACCGCGCCCTCTTTGGCGCCGGCGCTTTCTCCTCCGTCTCCGGCTTCGGCAGAGCCGCGTAGGACCGCTCCTGCGCCGGATGGTTATCGCTCATGCCCTTCGGTCCGTTCGCCCAGCGGCGAAGCTATAGAAGCGCCCGCCCTGCGCAACAACCGCAATCAGTCCAGCAGCGCCAGCAGCGCTTCCTGATTGGGGTTTTTTGCCACCCGCAGCGCGGCAAAGGTTAACGGCGCCAGGCGGGCGGCCGCCGCCTGGCTGATGCAAAAGGCCGCGAGTCGCGCGCATCGGGCGCCAAGCTCGGCCTTGCCGATGCAGTCCGCAAACACCTGCGCGCTGCGCGGCGAGAAGAACATCGCCGCGTCGAGGGCGCCATGCTGCAGCGCGTTGGCGATCTCCTCCGGCAGCGCCTCGACCGGCACCGCGTCGTAGAGCACGGCGGTGCGCACCTCGAAATCGCGGTCGGTGAGCTTGCGGGCGAGCTGCGCGGAGGCCTCTCGTCCGGCCACATGCAGCAGCGCGCCGTTCGCAGGCTCGGCCCATTTCTCAACCGCCAGCGCCAAGGCCGCGCCATCGCCTTGCGCATTGCGGACGTCGACAAAGCCCAGCGCTTGCGCTTCCGCCGCGGTCTGCGGACCGACGGCGAGAAGCGGAACATCGCGCCGCGCGCTGCGCTGGGCTAGCGCACGCACGCCGTTGGCGCTGGTGGCGAGCACGGCCTGGATGCCTTCGAGTGAAATCTCCGCTCCCTCGCGAAAGCGAATCTCCATCAGCGGCGCGATCAGCGGCTCATGCCCGCGCGCGCGCAATTGCCCGGCGATGCGGGTGGCATCTTCCAGCGGTCTCGTCACCAGGATGCGCATGTCACAGCGCCAGCCATTTCTGCGAGCGGGGCTTCAGCGCCGTACCGGCTTCGCGTCCCAGCCGCGATGCTTCCGCTTCGGGATCGCCCGCGAGCGTGCAGGAAAACGCCGTGTCGGCGAAGCCGCTTCCGTCCGGCGCGGTAACTTCGCCGCGAAAGCGCAATGTCTCATCTGCATATTCCGCAAGGCCGCCGATGGGCGTGCGGCACGAGCCGTCGAGCGCCGCCTGGAACGCGCGCTCGCAGGCCAGCGCAATGGCGGTGGCGCGATCGTTCAATCCGCTCACCGCCTGGCGCGCGCTTTCATCCGCGCTGCGAATCTCGATGCCGATGGCGCCTTGCGACAGCGCCGGCAGCCATTGCTCGGCCGGCAAAATCGCGGTGGCGCGCGACTCCAAGCCGAGCCGTTTCAAGCCGGCCAATGCCAGGAGGATGGCATCGAAATTTCCGGCATCGAGCTTTCCCAGGCGCGTGTCGACATTGCCGCGCAGCAGCGCAATCTCGAGATCGGGACGGGCGCGCAGCACCAGCGCCTGGCGCCGCACCGAACTGGTTCCAACGCGGGCGCCGCTCGGCAAGTCCGCGAGCGCCTTTGCGTTGTGCGAAAGAAAGGCGTCGCGCGGATCCTCGCGCCGCAGCAGCGCGGCGATCTCCAAACCGTCGGGCAGCGTCACCGGCACGTCCTTCATCGAATGCACCGCCAGATCGATGGCGTGGGACAGCAGCGCCTCGTCCAGCTCCTTGGTGAAGAGGCCCTTGCCGCCGGCGTCGGCCAGCGGACGATCGGTGATGCGGTCGCCGGTAGTTTTCAGGATCACCAGTTCGCATGCGCAGCCGCGTGCGGTCAGCGCGTCCTTGACCAAGCCGGCCTGCGCCAGCGCGAGCTTCGAGCCTCTTGTGCCGATGCGAAACGGACTTCTGCTTTGCGGCATGCGATGGTTCGGGCTAGACGCATCGCCAAACTAACACGGGATCCAAAGGCTTGCGCGTCTTCACCGTTCTGGGGATCGAGACCAGCTGCGACGAAACCGCGGCGTCGGTGGTGCGCGGGTGTCCGCCGGGTCCGGGCGAGATTCTGTCCAACATCGTGCTCAGCCAGCTGGAGGAGCACGCGCCTTTCGGCGGCGTGGTGCCGGAGATCGCGGCGCGGGCCCATGTCGAAGCCATCGACACCGTGATCGAAGCCGCGCTGGCGGATGCGGGAGCCGCCCCGGACGCGCTCGACGCGGTGGCCGCCACCGCCGGACCCGGGCTGATCGGCGGCGTCATGGTGGGGCTGACCACCGCCAAGGCGCTGGCGCTGGCCTGGGACAAGCCGCTCGTCGCAGTGAATCACCTGGAAGCCCACGCCTTGACGGCGCGGCTGACCGATGGCGTGTCTTTTCCATATCTCCTGCTGCTGATCTCCGGCGGACATTGCCAGTTGCTGGCGGTCGAAGGCGTCGGCCGCTTCCGGCTCTACGGCACCACCATCGACGATGCGGTGGGCGAGGCCTTCGACAAGACGGCGAAGCTGCTCGGACTCCCCTATCCCGGCGGACCCAGCGTGGAGGCGGAGGCGCGCAAGGGGAATCCCAAGGCCTATGCTCTGCCGAGGCCGATGCTGGGCCGCGAAGGCGCCGACTTCTCCTTCTCCGGCCTCAAAACCGCGGTGCGCCAGATCGCGCGCCAGCCGGATTTCCCGGACGGAGCGAAAGGCGATCTCGCCGCCTCGTTTCAGGCGGCGGTGATCGAAAGTCTCTGCGACCGGACCGCGGCGGCGCTGGAACTGTTCCGCGCCGATTTCCCGCGCGAGGAGTCTCCGGCGCTGGTGGTGGCCGGGGGAGTCGCCGCCAATAGCGTCATCCGCTCAGCGCTCGGCAAACTGGCCGAGAGCAAGGGATTTTCCACAAAAATACCCCCGCCCAGACTTTGCACGGACAATGCCGCGATGGTCGCCTGGGCAGGGGTCGAGAGAAGCCAGCTGGGCCTGCTCGACGGTCTGGGCACCGGGCCGAAGGCCCGCTGGCCGCTTTCCGGGCTGCCGGTCGGGGGGAGCCGAACGCCGGCCGCGCCGGAGAAGCTGGTTAGAAGGTGACGAACTGAGTGATGGTCAGGAATCCCGTCAGTCCGATGATTGCCGCGGTCAGGACCGCTGCGACGATGTTGACAGACGAACTGCCGGTCGCGGGCGCGCGAAGGGTGATCTGGGTCATATGCCTCTCCTTTGGTTGCGCCCGATGGAGGCGCCTGAATTTCCGGACCGGCCCATGCCGGCCACGGGTCTGATATGGAGCGGAGACCGGACAGTTCAATGAACAATTTCAGAAATATTCAGAATTCACCATTTTGTATGCAGCCAAGATTTCTTGCTAAGGCACTGATAAATATACAATATTTTCTTTCGCACCATACCCCTTGCCCTTATCGCATAGCAGGATTGCGCCCCGGATGAAGCTCGCCACCTGGAACATCAACTCGGTCCGGCTGCGCCTGAACCTGGTCACCCGCTTCCTGCGCACCCACCAGCCCGACGTGCTCTGCCTGCAGGAAACCAAGGTGGTCGACGGCCTGTTTCCCGCCCGGCGGCTGAAGGAGCTGGGCTACGTCCATCAGGCCATACGGGGACAGAAGGGCTATCACGGCGTCGCCATCCTCTCGCGCCTGCCTTTCACCCGGACCGATTCCAGGGATTTCTGCGGCAAGCAGGATTGCCGACACATCCAGGTCGCCTTCGAGAACGGGCTGGAGCTGCACGATTTCTACGTCCCGGCCGGCGGCGACCTGCCCGATCCGGCCGCCAATCCGAAATTCGCCCACAAGCTCGATTTCCTGCGCGAGATGAGCCGCGGCTTCGAGGCGCGCGCCGCCGAACGGCACAATCCGGTGGTCCTGGTCGGCGATCTCAACGTGGCGCCACTGGAACACGACGTGTGGAGTCACAAGCAGCTGCTCAAAGTGGTGAGCCATACGCCGGTGGAAGTGGAGCTGTTGAACGGCGCCATGGCCGCCTTCGACTGGATCGACGTGACGCGCGAATTCGTGCCGGCCAGCGAGAAGATCTATTCGTGGTGGAGCTACCGCGCGCCCGACTGGCAGGCGGCGGACAAGGGCCGCCGGCTGGACCACATCTGGGTCAGCCCCGGTCTCAGGGGCGCGGTCAGAAGCCACGCCATCCTGAAACCGCTGCGCGGCTGGAAGCGCGCCTCCGACCATGTGCCGGTGATGGCGGAGATCGAGGTTTGAAGCGGTTGGTCGCGAGGATTTTTTGACGCGGCTACGCAGACCTGACTCGCGACAGGGTGATGATAATCGGGCTGAATTCAGTTTTCGCGGATTGAGAGGGGCTTCCGCCGCGGTTTGTAGGCCGACTTCTATGGCTGCGGGCTCGGCCCACGGTTGACGAGCGAGCTGTTTCTGCCCAATTATGCGGTACTTGCTCCCCGTCGGACCTGCCCGAAAGGGCCCCGACGGGGTTATCATTTGTAGAGCATGCATTCCATGAACGTTCCAGAACCGCCGATAAAGCGGACAGTTTCGTTCTTCGACGGACAAAATTTATATCGTCACGCAATGGCCGCCTTCGGCCATCACCACCCCAATTACGATCCAGTAAAGTTGACCGGTGCGATTTGCGCGTCGAAGGGATGGGTATCGCATGGGGTTCGCTTTTATACCGGAGTTCCGGATGCAAGACACGATCCGGCGTGGCACGCATATTGGTCAAACAGAACACTCCAAATGAGGCGGTCCGGGATTTTGGTCACGACGCGACCGCTGCGATATAGAGAAACCGAAGTGAGCAATCTTGATGGATCGAAGCGGGTTGTCGAAGTTCCTCACGAAAAGGGGATTGACGTTCGGCTGGCGCTCGACGTTGTGCGGCTGGCGCGAGGAAATCAGTACGATGTTGCATTGATTTTCAGTCAAGATCAGGACTTGGCGGAGGTTGTCGAAGACGTCGTTGAGATTGCGAAATCCCAACAAAGATGGATCAAGGTTCCTTGTGCGTTTCCATCAAGTGCGCAAGCCACGGCGACTCGTGGAATAGATCGCGCCGAGTGGATACCGATGGACCGAAACCTCTACGATGCCTGTCTCGATCCGCGCGATTATCGCCCCAGATCCGCAACTTGAAGGCATTCGCGGATATGCAGGCCATTCCGAGATCCCTCATGCCCATCCGGCCGCGCCGTTCGGTGCTCTACATGCCCGGCTCCAATGCGCGGGCGCTGGAGAAGGCGCGCAGTTTGCCGGCCGACGCGCTGATCCTCGATCTCGAGGATGCCGTGGCGCCGGACGCCAAGGAGACGGCGCGGGCGCAGGTCTGCGAAGCGGTCGGCGCGCGCGGCTTCGGCCGGCGTGAAGTCGCGATCCGCATCAACGCGCTGACGACGGTCTGGGGCGCGGCCGATCTCGCCGCCGCGGCCAAGGCGCAGCCCGATGCCATCCTGATCCCCAAAGTGTCGAGCCCGGCCGAGCTGGTGCTGGTGGAGCAGCATCTGACCGGAACGCCCGGCGCTTCCATCGCGCTGTGGGCGATGATGGAAACGCCGCTCGCCATCCTGAATGCAGGTGCCATCGCCGGTGCGGGCGGACGGCTCGCCTGCCTCGTCATGGGGACCAACGATCTGATCAAGGAATTTCGCGGCCGCCACACGCCGGACCGGCAGAATCTGTCCGCCGCGCTGGGGCTGTCGGTGGCCGCCGCGCGCGCCTACGGTTTGAGCATCGTCGACGGCGTCTACAACGACATCGCCGATGCCGAGGGATTTCTCGCCAGCTGCCGGCAGGCCCGCGCCTTCGGCTTCGACGGCAAGACGCTGATCCATCCATCGCAGCTTGCGCCGTGCAATGAGGTGTTTGCGCCGGCGCGCGAGGAGGTTGAGGCGGCGCGCAAGATCATCGCCGCTTTCGAGCTGCCCGAGAACCGCGACAAAGGCGCCATCGCGCTCGACGGCCGCATGGTGGAGCGGCTGCATGCAGAGATCGCGCACGATACCGTGGCGCTGGCCGATGCCATCGCTGCCCTGGAAGAGCCATGAGCGACAGCAAGAGCAGCGCGGGAAATTTCTTCGAGGATTTCCACCTCGGCCAGCGCATCGAGCACGCCACCCCGCGCACCCTGACGGACGGCGACGCGTCGCTTTATCTGGCGCTCACCGGCTCGCGCTTCGTGCTGCAATCGAGCCGCGCCTTCGCGCTCAAGCTGGGCTACGGCCACGCGCCGCTGGACGATCTTCTCGTGTTCCATACCGTGTTCGGCAAAAGCGTGCCGGACATCTCGCTGAACGCGGTGGCCAATCTCGGCTATGCGCAGGGGCGCTTCCTGCATCCGGTTCATGCGGGCCAGACGCTGAGCGCGGCTTCCGAAGTGATCGGGCTCAAGCAGAATTCCAGCGGCAAGAGCGGCATCGTCTATCTGCGCACCGAAGGACGCAATGAAGACGACCAAGTGGTGCTGAGCTATGTGCGCTGGGTGATGGTCGTCAAGCGCGATGCCAAATCGCCGGCGCCGACCGAGCATGTGCCGCAGCTGGCGGATGCCGTTGCGTCCGAGGATCTGTTCCTGCCGCCGCATGCCGATTTTGCGCTTTACGACACCGCGGTTTCCGGCAGCCCTCATCTGTGGGACGACTATGAGATCGGCGAGAAGATCGATCATCGCGACGGCATGGCGGTGGAAGAGGCCGAGCACATGATGGCGGCGCGGCTCTACCAGAACACCGCGCGGGTGCACTTCAACGCTTTGGCCGAGTCGAAGAACCCCTTCGGCAAGCGGATTGTCTATGGCGGACATGTCATAAGCCTCGCCCGCGCGCTATCGTTCAACGGGCTCGCCAATGCTGTGTCGGTCCTTGGCATCAATGGCGGCCGCCATGTCAACCCGCTGTTCGCCGGCGATACGGTGTTCGCCTGGTCGGAAGTGCTGGACAAGGCGCATCTGGGCCGGCGCAAGGACTGTGGCGCGCTGCGGCTGCGGCTCGTCGCCACCAAGATCCGGCCCTGCGGCGACTTTCCAGACAAGGATGCGAGCGGCCGCCACGCCGACGACGTCATTCTCGATTTCGACTATTGGGCGCTGATGCCGCGGCGGCGCTGATGCCTCATCGCCTGCTTCACCGCTATCGCGCCCTGATCGCGCATGGCGAACTCAAGCCCGATGCCGCGCAAGAGGCGGCGGTCGCGCGCCTGCAAGCGCTGGGCGCGGCGCTGAAACACTATCGCCCGGGCCGCCGGCTGTTCCGCCGCGCTGCACCCAGGGGCCTCTACATCTGGGGCGATGTCGGACGCGGCAAGTCCATGCTGATGGATCTGTTCTTCGAAACCGCGCCCATCGCCAAAAAGCAGCGGGTGCATTTCAATGCCTTCATGGTGGAGACGCATGCGCGCATTCACCGGTTGCGTGCGCGCGACAGCGATCCCATTCCGCCTGCCGCGCGCCTGATTGCGGAAGAAGCGACCCTGCTCTGCTTCGACGAATTCCAGGTGACCGACGTGGTCGATGCCATGATCCTGGGGCGGCTGTTCGAGCAGCTGTTCGAGTTGGGCACCGTTGTCGTGGCGACCTCCAACACGCCGCCGCAAAAACTCTATGAAGGCGGCCTCAACCGCGCGCTGTTCCTGCCCTTCATCGCGCTGATCGAGCGTCGCCTCGACATTGTCGAGCTGAATGGGCCGTACGACTACCGCATGCAGCGCATGGCCGGACTCGACACCTATCTGTCTCCGCTCGCGCCGGCGGCCGATGCCACCATGGATCGGGCCTGGCTGCGTCTGACCGACACCAGGAACGGGGCGCCGATGACCTTGCGCGTGCTCGGCCGGGACTTGCAGGTTCCGCAAGCCGCGAAAGGCGTCGCGCGATTCTCCTTCGCCGAACTCTGCGAACAGCCACTGGCGGCTGCGGACTATCTCGTCCTCGCGCAGGAGTTCCACACTTTGCTGATCGACCGCATTCCGGTCATAAATACTGCCATGCGCGATGAAGCCCGTCGCTTCGTCACGCTGATCGACACGCTATACGATGAAGGCACCAAGCTGTTCTGCTCGGCCGCGGCGCCGCCGCAGGAGCTCTACGTCGCGGGCGACGGCGCAGAAGGTTTCCGCCGCGCCGCATCGCGCCTGGTCGAGATGCAAAGCGAAGACTACCTGCGCCGCGGCCACGGCGTTCATGCCGGAGCGGCGTTTGCTCAGTATTCGGGTTCGGCGAACGCGATGCCGCTGGAGCCGGAAGCCATGGAAGGCGGCGCCACGGGATCGCCGGCCGTGTAGACCGGCGGCATCAGATAGACGAGCTTTCCGTCGACTTCCGACAGGCCTACCGCCTCGCCCTGGCGCGGGATGCCGAAGCGGACAGGCCAGCTGAACCCGATGAGGCTCGCGGGAATGACCGACGCCGGCGCGCCGCTTGCCACGCGCTCCGCCGTCGCCAGCTCCTGCTGGCGGGCGCGGGCCATGCGGTCGAGCGGCTCGCTCTCCTTGCCGCCGAAAGCAACGAACACGCCCTTGAAATCGTCCTTGGTGGCGACCGAATCCTTCTCCTCGCACAGCTTGCGGGCCTTGCGCAGGATGGCCTCGGTCAGGTTGCAGTCCTTGCCGGTGATTAAGGAGAGCGCGTGATCGCTCAGGCCTTTGCCGGTGGTGGCGGTGGAGACGAGGCCCGCGATGGTGGTCAACTGGCCCAAGGTCAAGGCACCGATGATGGGCGCCGCGCAGCCCGAAAGCGCGAGCCCCACCGCGATCATGGCGCAAATTCGCGCGATCGCCCCCTTCATGGCACCCCTCAACGCCGCTTATGTTCTGTGTGCGGCGGATGAAAATGATGCGCTCGCGGGCCTCATGAGTCAAAAGAAGAAGGACGTGTCTTGCGAAATGTGATCGACGGCGAAGTTTGGTAAAGACCTGCCCATGCGCCAGCTCATCGTCACCACAATCCTGGTGATCTGCGGGATTCTGCTCTACCGCTTTCGCACGCCCATTCTGGCGGCCTTGAAGCGTTTCGACGAGCGCAACATCGAGCGTCAGAGGCAGGAGCGGCTCGACCGGACGGACCGGCTGGCGCACTATCGCCACACGCTGCGGCTGGCCGAGGAGCAGGTGGAAGAGGTGGGCGAGCTGGCGGCGCGCGACGAGCGCACCGGTCTGCCGGTCACGCGCTATCTGTTCGAGGGCGAGCAGTTCGCCTCGCGCGACGAGGCGGAGGCCGCGCGTCAGCGCGCCATCGTGGCCAAGGCGCGGGCGTTCTACGAGGAACTGCCCGCCGCCCTGACCCAGCGGCGCAAGGAAACGCTGCATTAATCCATGACACTGAGAGCGCAGGCGCGGGAGATTCGCTACGCCGCTTCGCCTTTGAGCAGCCGCGGCAGCTTGCCGATGTCGCCGCCGGCGTGACGCATGAAGAAGCGCCGCAGGGGGCCGATGCCGTCGACCAGGCCGAGGCCCAGATCGCGCACGATGCGCAGCGGCGCGACGTCGTTGGAGAACAGACGATTCAAGCCATCCGTCGCCGCGGCGAGCGTGAACGAGTCGAAGCGCCGCCAGCGTTCGTAGCGCTTGAGCGCTTCGCCATGACCGGCATCGAGACCGAGCCGCGCGGAATCGAGCACGCATTCGGCCAGCGCCGCGGCATCCTTGAGGCCGAGATTGAGGCCCTGTCCGGCGATGGGATGAATCCCATGCGCGGCGTCGCCGGCCAGCGCGAAGCGCGTGGCGGCGTAACCGCGCGCCAGATGGAATTTCAGCGGATAGGACCAGCGCGGACCTTCGACATGAATGGCGCCCAGATGCGCGCCGAAGCGCCGGGCCACTTCCGCTTCGAAGGCGTCGGCGGGAAGCTTCAAGATATCCGGCGCGAGATCTTCGCGCTCGGTCCACACCAGCGAGGAGCGGTTGCCTGTCATCGGCAGGATGGCGAAGGGACCGGACGGCAGGAAGTGCTCGTAGGCCGTGCCGTGGTGCGGGTGCTGATGCGCCACCGTCGCCACGATGCCCACTTGCGGATAGGACCATGAGATGATCTTCAAGCCCATCTGCTCACGCAGCGGTGACTCCCGCCCGTCCGCCGCCACCACCAGCGCGGCAGAGATCTCATCGCCGTTGGAGAGCGAGGCATGCACGCGATCGGCATCCACTTCAACCTGAGTGACTGCGGCCGGCGCTATCAGCTCGATCGTCTTCGCCTGTTCCAGTGCGGCGAACAGCGCGCGGCGGATATGCCGGTTCTCGGCGATGGAGCCCATCGGCTCACCGATCTCGCGATGATCGAAATGCAGCGAGAACGGGCCCGGCGCGCGGTCGAGCGCCGCATCGGTCACCAGAATATCGAGAATGGGCTGCGCCTCGGAGGCGAGATGCTTCCACACGCCCAGTGCCTCGAACATGCGCACCGAGGAATAGGCGAGCGCGCTCACCCGTCCGTCGAATCTGGAATCGAGCATCGCGGCCTTGGGCATCGGATCGGCGACAACGACCTTGAGCCCGCCTTGCGCCAGGGCCAGCGCCAGGGTGAGGCCCACCATGCCGCCGCCGGCGATGATGACATCGGCTTCACGAATCATCGGCCGTTCCATTCCTTCCGCGCGGTTGTCCATCGCGGCGCGTCGCGCTAGTTTTCGCCTCCCGCTTATAGAGGAAAAGAGGTGAGCATGACGCGCGCAATCGGTGTGCTGGCCGGGCTTTCGGCCTTGGGTCTTGTTGTCGCGGCTCCGGCCATGGCCGGCGGCCTCAACGTCAAGACGGGCCTGTGGGAAACCACCCTGCAGGGCCAGGTGAGCGGCATGCCGCCGATCCCGGCCGAAGACGTCGCCCGCATGCCGCCGCAGGTCCGCGCCCGCGTGGAGGCCGCGATGCGCTCGGGCATGGCGCGCGCGAGCAAGCCGCATGTGATGCAGTACTGCGTCAGCCAGGCCGAGATCGACAAAGGCTTCGGCCCGCATCAGGAGCGGGCGAATCAGACCTGTGTCACCAGCGTGAGCGCCAGCAGCCCGACGGGGCAGACCGTGTCGATGGTGTGCAAAGGCGAGAACAAGGAGCAGGTCAACGGCACCTTCCGCATCAGCGCGGATTCACCGGAGTCGGTCTCGGGCACCTTCGACATGACCATGACCGGCGGCGGCAACACCATGAAGCTGCACCACACCATGCACTCGCGCTGGCTGGGAGCGGATTGCGGCGGCCTGAAGCCCGGCCATACCAAGCTGGGGTGAGTGCGGTCCGCCTCGGTGCCGCGACTCGGCTTTGACAGAACTCGCCCTCAGTTGGCGCGGGTGGCGGCAGCCGGAGTCAGGGTGCCCGCGATGAAGATCGTGCCGGTGCAGACAACGACGCTGTTGGGCGGGATGACGGGCTGGTTGTTCACCTGCGCCGCCACCACTGCGACATTCGCCGGCAGATCGGCTTCGGCATTGAACGTGAGTGTCGTGTAGGTGCCATCGTTGCCCATCGAGGTCAGCGGACCATCCGCCTGCTCATATTGCGAGACGATGGTGTTGATGTCGGCCAGGCTGCTGCTCGCGGGAAACTGGATCTTGGCCATCGTGAACCCCTATGGAAGCGTAATGAAAGCGGAGACCTGCTGCTCGATCTTCGTCATGTCGGTCGCGGGATCGCTGCTGGTGTGAATCCTCTGGTTGATCGCATTGAGGATATCGGCGCGTTCCGTCACGAAGCTCGCGCCGGGCTGGATCGGCACGGCCAGCGCCTTGGCGATGCTGTCGAGCAGCGGCTGACCCGGCGGACCGGCGGGAATGCTGCGGATCGCCTTGGTGACTCGCAACAGCCGCGGGAAAATGTCCGGCGCCACGATCTTTGCGACGTAGTAAGGCTGCTCCTGCGCCACCGTGACGGTGGCAGCCGCCTGCTGCGCGGTGTTGCTTGCGGTCTGGGTCAGGCCGGCGATCGCGGTATAGATGTTTCCGGCCTGCTCATAGGAATCCAGATCGATTCCCGCCGCGGCCAGCGTGTAGCTCTTGCCGTCGGGATCGGATTTTTCCGCGTTGATGATGCTGGCAAGGATCTTGGAGCGGTTGGCATCCATTGCCGCTTCGACCGCGGGCAGCGTCTGCTCGTAGAAGACATCCTTGTTGATCGCCGTGCGGGCGCCGGTGACAACGGTGGCGCCCTCGGCGAATTGATTCGCCGTTGCACCGGTGGTCAGTGCGGCGGCGCCCGATAGACCCAACGCCAGAAGATCGGTCGACAGATTGCTGATCGCCGCATCCTTGTGCAGCCGCATCTTGAAGTCCGCGTACTTGCCGTCGATCATCTTCACGCAATCGGCGACCACGCCGTCGCGGTAGGTCCGCTTGCCCACGCCGTCGGCCATGGCATCGGAGGCGGCGCGCTGCTCCTGCGTGGGGCAGACCAGGCGGATGGTCGCCGCCTGATCGGCCGTCAGCGGCTCCTGCATGCCGTTGATGGCGGCGCAGCCGGCGAGGCCGAGCGGCGCCAGCGCCAACGCCGAAGCGAGGCTCGCGAAGCGGCGCCCGGCCATCGTCTGAAATAGAATTCGCACGCCTGTTTGCATGATTTGGAGCCCCCAGCAGATGACCGCGGGTCTTCAGGAGACGAACCGCGACCAGAGCCAAACTAGAAGGTGCGCCGCCCCCATTTGTCAAACAACGTGCGCGAGAGCGGGAGACGAAATGCTGTCGGCCCACCTCCTCCAACCTCGCGCCAAACACGCAGGCAAGTGCAGGAAAAGCATTTGGCGCTTGGTTTGTCGCCACAGGCATCCGCGCGGCCCGGCAATATTTATCCACAGTATTCCGCCATTCACTCACGATCATTCGCCAATTTGTCATGTCCGCCGGGAAACCCAGTCATCGCGCAATTGTGCCTCCGCGCGCGTTGTTTCGCGCGGTGGTGGCATGGACGGCCGAGTCGCGCCGCGGCTAGACTCGGTGCAGCTGCAAGAGTGCGCGGGGCGTAGGCATGTCGTTTCCCGGTCGATTGAGCGAATTGCCGCCAGCGATGTTCGCCAAGCTGGCGGAGTTGCTCGATCCCGTTCCGCCAGGCGATACGCCGACCCTGCTGTCGGTCGGCGATCCGCGCGGGAGCGTGCCGGAGTTCGTCACCGAGGCGCTGCTGCGCTACGCCCATCAGTTCGGCGAGTATCCCGCCATCAACGGCACGGCAGACTGGCGCGAGGCGGCCGCCGGCTGGCTCCGGCGGCGCTTCGCCCTTCCCGATGGGGCGATCGATCCCGACAAGCATCTGCTGCCGCTGAACGGCACCCGCGAAGGCCTGTTCCTGGCCGCCTTCATCGTCACGCCGGAGACCAAGGCGGGCGCGCGCCCGGCCATCCTGCTGCCCAATCCCTTCTATCAATGCTACGCGGCGGCAGCCGCCGCCTCCGGCGCCGAGCCGGTGTTCGTGCCCGCCACGGCCGCCACCAACTTCCTGCCCGACTACGCCTCGCTGCCGCCTGCCCTGCTAGACCGCACCGTTGCCGTCTATCTCTGCTCGCCCTCCAATCCCGAAGGCGCCTGCGCCAGCGAGGAGTATTGGCGAGCGCTGTTCGCGCTGGCGGACAGGCATGACTTCACGGTGTTCGCGGACGAGTGCTACGCCGACATCTATTTCGACAAGCCGCCGGCCTGCGCGTTGCCGGCGCGCTTCGCTCAGAGCGGCGATTTTTCCCGGCTTCTCACCTTCCACTCGCTGTCAAAGCGCTCCTGCCTGCCGGGATTGCGCTCGGGCATGGTGGCGGGAGATCCGAAGCTGATCGCCACTTTCCGCGCCTTCCGCAACTATGCCGGACCGCAGGTTCCAATGCCGATCCTGGCGGCGAGCGCGGCCGCCTGGCGCGACGAGGCCCATGTCGCCGCCAACCGCGCCACCTATGCCGAGCGCTTCCTGGCGGCCAAGCGCCTGCTCGGCAACCGCGCAGGTTTTCGCATGCCGCAAGGCGGATTCTTCCTTTGGCTGGACGTCGGCAATGGCGAGCAGGCGGCCCTGAAACTATGGCGCGAGGCGGGCATAAGGGTGCTGCCCGGCGCCTATATGGGCCGCGAAATTGAAGCCGGAAAACCCCAGACAAATCCTGGCTTTCGCTACCTCCGCGTGGCTCTCGTTAGCGATTTGTCAACCATTGAGGCCACACTGGCGAGGATGGGTGAAATTCTCTCCGCAGCCAGGTCGCCATGAGCCCGGCGAGCCGCCGCAGTATGGGCGTCTATCAGCCGCGCTCGCGCCGCGCGGCCATGGCCGACGCGCTGGCGGAGGCCCGCCGCAAAGTCTCCCACGCTTTCCGTACGACTTTGCTGCGCGGCGCCGGTGCGGTCGTCTTTCTCGTCGCGGTCGCGGGCCTGGTGGCGCTCGCCACCTACAGTCCGCATGACGCGAGTTGGAACAATGCGACTCTGCGCGAGCCGTCCAATCTCCTCGGCGGATTGGGCGCCACCGCCGCCGATCTGCTGCTGCAGACCTTCGGGATTGCGGCGCTGGCCTTCCTCGCTCCGCCGGCCTTGTGGGGCGTGCGCGCGATGTCGGGAAAGAGCCTGCGCTATGCCATCTGGCGCGCCGTGGCCTGGCTGCCGGGTACGATCTTCATCGCCGCGGGCTTCGGCGCGCTGCCCATGCTGCAAGCGCTGCCGGCAGGAACCGGCGGGCTCGTCGGCATCGCAGCCGCGCGTCTCGCTGGGCACGAAGCCGTGCAATACGGCCAGCCCTGGCTCAGCCTCGCATTGCCGGGATTGCTGCTGGTCGCGGGACTGCCGCTGACCTTCCTGGCGACGGGACTGCGCTTCAAGCCGGTGTGGCGCGGCATCGCCAACGTGCCGGCGTTCTTCGTCTGGCTGGCGGGGATGATCCATCTGCCGTCTTTCTCGTCGCCAAGCGCGCTTGCCGCGGAAGACGATGACGAAGACGCGGTCGAAGACGAGCCGGAGTCGGCGCCAAAGGACGATCCTTACGGCCTGGCCGTGCGGCCGGAGCCGATCGCGGCACCGCGCGACAACGGCCGCAGCCGGGTGAAGCGAGACGACCGCAAGGTGCCGAAGGTGCTGAAGGCGGCACGCCAGCCCGCGCTCAATCTCGGCACCAGCGAATATCAGCTGCCGCCGCTCGGACTGCTGAGCGAGCCGGTGCGCCATCCCGAAGCTGCCCTGATCTCCGACGATGCGCTGGAGGAAAACGCCCGCATGCTGGAAGCGGTGCTGGCCGATTTCGGCGTCAAGGGTCGCATCATGGCGGTCAGGCCGGGACCGGTGGTGACGCTCTACGAATTCGAGCCGGCGGCCGGCGTCAAATCGAGCCGGGTGATCTCGCTCTCCGACGACGTGGCGCGCTCGATGAGCGCGGTGGCCACCCGCATCGCCGTGATCCCGGGCCGCAATGTGATCGGCATCGAATTGCCGAACCAGCATCGCGAGACCGTCTACTTGCGCGAGTTGCTGGCCTCGAGCGAATACGAAAAGGCTCGCGCGCCGCTCATCCTGGCGCTGGGCAAGACCATCGGCGGGGATTCCGTGATGGCCGATCTCGCCAAGATGCCGCATCTGCTGATCGCCGGCACCACCGGCTCGGGCAAGTCGGTGGCGCTCAACACCATGATCCTGTCGCTGCTCTACCGCCTGCCGCCCGAGCAGTGCCGCATGATCCTGATCGATCCCAAGCTGCTTGAACTATCGATGTACGCGGACATTCCGCATCTCTTGACGCCGGTGGTGGTCGATCCCAAGAAAGCGGTGGTGGCGCTCAAATGGGCGGTGCGCGAGATGGAAGAGCGCTACCGCAAAATGTCCAAGCTCGGCGTGCGCGGCGTCGAAGCGTTCAACGAGCGGGTGCGCAAGGCCAAGGACAAGGGCGAGACCCTGAAGCGCACGGTGCAGACCGGCTTCGACCGCGACACGGGCAAGCCCATCTATGAAGACGAAGTGCTCGAGCTCGACGCCATGCCCTACATCGTGGTGGTGGTGGACGAAATGGCCGATCTGATGATGATCTCCGGCAAGGAGATCGAGGGCGCGGTGCAGCGTCTGGCGCAGATGGCGCGCGCGGCCGGCATCCATCTGATCGCGGCCACGCAGCGGCCTTCGGTGGACGTCATCACCGGCACCATCAAGGCGAATTTCCCCACCCGCATCTCCTTCCAGGTGACCAGCAAGATCGACAGCCGCACCATCCTGGGCGAGCAGGGCGCCGAGCAGCTGCTGGGCCAGGGCGACATGCTCTACATGATGGCGGGCGGGCGCATTCGCCGCGTGCACAGTCCCTTCGTCGACGAGCGCGAAGTGGAAGAGGTGGTGCGCTTTTTGAAGACGCAAGGGCGCCCCGAATATCTCGACGCCGTCACCGAGGAGCCGGACGAGGAGGGCGACGATCCCTTCTCGCTCTATGGCGGCAATGGCGAAACCGGAGACGATCTCTACGACAAGGCGCTCGCCATCGTGGCGCGCGAGCGCAAGGCGACGACGTCCTACATCCAACGGCGGCTGGAGATCGGCTACAATCGCGCCGCGCGCCTGATCGAGCGCATGGAAGAGGAAGGCGTCATCTCCCGGCCCAACCACAAAGGCATCCGCGAGGTCCTGCTGCCGGAAGGACGGGAGTAACTTGCCAGGTCAGGCTCTCTAGTGACTCCAAAAGCCGAACTTGACACCTTCCTCGACAAATACACGCCGGAGATCGCGCGGGCGATGCGGCGTGCGCTGGGTCAGATGCGAAAGAAATGTCCGGGCGCGCTCGAACTCGTCTACGACAATTACAATGCCCTGGCGGTGGGCTTTGCCACCGGCGAGCGCGTCGCCGATGCATTGTTCTCCGTCGTCGCCTATCCCAAATGGGTGAGCATCTTCTTTTTCAAGACGCTGCCGCTCAAGGACCCGAACAAGCGCTTGGCCGGCAGCGGCAAGACCACCAAGCACGTGGTGCTCGATCCCAAGCGGCTGCTGGCCGATCCCG
>DATCOJ010000078.1:0-1846 GCA_036564785.1 Rhizomicrobium sp.
GGATCGGGCGTTTTGCTGTGGTCGAGGGCAAGGTTCTGTCCGTTCGGCAAGCCGGGGCAACGACTTACCTGAATTTCGGACGGAACTGGACACGGGACTTTGCTGTGACTATCCAAAGCGTGGGCTGCGGCATTTGAAGCCGCCGGGCTCGTGCTTAAGTCGCTTGAAGGTCGAAGGATTCGCGTCCGCGGCTGGGTCGAGGCGCATGGCGGGCCGCGGATTGAGGCGCTCCGGGTGGGGCAGATCGAAGTGCTGGGCGGGAATTAGCTAGCGGGACACGTACAAGTGACGGCTGTGGCACAGTGTGCGGGACAGAAGCGGACGAGCCGCGGCCTTTGGGCTGCGCCGGTGTTGCTGTGCGTGGCACTTGCGCTGGCCGCCTGCGGCGATATGGGCCACTTTCAGACCGCATCGCCGGCCACGCCGGCCACTCCCGCCAAGCCGCCGCGAACGGTGGTGCAGACCCCGGCGGTCGAACGCGAGCATGAACGTATCCTGTCGTCCTACGGCGGCGCTTATGATGACCCACCGCTCGAAGCCCTGATCGGCAAGACCGTCGACCGCTTGGTGGCGGCATCCGATCGCCCCGACCAGGGCTACAAGGTGACGATCCTCAATTCCGGCGCGGTGAACGCCTTCGCGCTGCCCACCGGCCAGCTTTACGTGACCCGCGGGCTGATCGCGCTCGCCTGCGACACCTCCGAATTGTCCTCGGTGCTGTCGCACGAGATGGCGCATGTGCTGGCCAAGCACGCCGCCATCCGCGAGGACCAGGCGAAGCAGGCCGCCCTCGTCACCCGCGTCATTACCGACATGGGCAATGATCCCGACCTCACCGCGATGGCGCTCGCCAAGACCAAGCTGACCATGGCGAGCTTCTCGCGGCAGCAGGAATTCGAGGCCGACAAGATCGGGGTCGGCATTTCGGCGCGCGCGCATTTCGATCCCTATGGCGCGTCACGGTTCCTGACCGCGATGGAACGCAACGCCGAGCTGAAAGCGGGCAAGTCCGCGGCCGATCCGCGGGCGCAGGACTTTCTGTCGTCGCACCCGGCGACGCCGGAGCGCATCCAGAGCGCGCAGGCCAGCGCGCGGCAGTATTCGTCACCGGAAAGCGACGAGCGCGATCGCGAAACCTATCTCGCGGCCATCGACAACCTCGTCTATGGCGAGGATCCGAGCGAGGGCTTCGTGCGCGGCCATCGCTTCCTGCACCCCAAGCTCGGCTTCACCTTCACCGCCCCGGATACCTTCACGCTTGACAACACCGCGCAGGCGGTGATCGGCGTGCGCGACGGCGGCTCCCAGGCGATGCGATTCGATGTGGTGCGGGTGCCCTCCGAACAGACGCTGGGCGACTACCTGAACTCCGGCTGGATGGAAAATGTCGACAAATCCTCCACCGAGGACCTGAACATCAACGGCTTTCCGGCGGCGTCGGTCAGCGCGCATGGCGACCAATGGCAATTCAAGGTCTATGCGCTGCGGTTCGGCACCGACGTCTACCGCTTCATTTTCGCAACCCGCGACAAGACCACCGAAAGCGACCGCAACGCCCGCGAAACCGTGAACTCGTTCCGCCGGCTCACGCTCGACGAGATTCAGGCCGCCCGGCCGCTGCGCATCAAGATCATCACCGTGCAACCCGGCGACACCGTGGAATCGCTGTCGCACCGCATGGCCGGCCTCGACCGCCCGGTCGAACGCTTCCGCATCCTCAACGGCCTCGACGCGCGCGCCCAGGTCAAGGCGCGCGATCGCGTGAAGATCGTGGTGGATTGACGCGGAGCGCGTCAATCCGGGAGGCGCCGCTTGGCGCAGGCCCGACAATCCATAACCACCATCG
>DATCOJ010000079.1:0-9665 GCA_036564785.1 Rhizomicrobium sp.
CACCACGCCGGCGAAGGCCGCCAGCACCACCAGCGCGATCACGATCAAGAGTGGGAGGCGAGATCCCTCGTCCTCCGTTTCGTCGGCGCCTCCATCGAACACCCGCGCGTCTTCCGGCGGCTCGTAAACGCCCCGTTCGAACTGCGGCATGGCGGTCGCTCCCACGAATCTCGACGCCGGCAATCTAACACCCGAATCCGGCCGAATCACGCCATTCAAAGGACGATTTCTGTGCGCGTGATCCGGCGGTGCTCCTCCAGGGCGAAGCGGTCGGTCATGCCGGCGATATAGTCGCGGACCACGGCACCGGTTCGAGCGTCTCCCGGACGCCCGCAGGCCGAGGCCCAATCGGGCGGCATCCGATCGGGATGGTTGCTCATAATGTCGAAGAGTTCCGTGACGACGCGTTGGGCATTCGCCATCGGGGCCATGACCTGCGGGTGGCGGTACATCCGCTCGAAGAGAAAGTCCTTCAGGTTGGTAATGTTCGCCGCCATGGCGGCGCCGAATCCGGCCAGCGGGGGGAAATTGCGGACGTCCGCAACCGATTTCGGCAGGGCCTTGTCGAGCCGTCGCCTTGTTTCCAAAAGCAGGTCGCCGATCATGGCGCTCATCAGCCTGCGGACGATCTCCCCTATGAAGCGGCCCAGTTCGAGATTGCCAAATCGATCCTGGACATCGGCGACATAGCGGCCTGCGAACGGCGCTGCCAACAGATCTGCCGGGGCGAAAAGACCGGCCCTCAACCCATCATCGATGTCGTGATTGATGTAGGCGATATCATCGGCCAGCGCGGCGATCTGCGCTTCAAGGCCAGGCCAGGTCGAGAGATCCAAGGGCCATGCCGCATCGAAAGCCGCGATGGGTTCCGGCAAGGGGCCGGCTAGAGGCCCATTGTGCTTCACCAAGCCTTCCAGCGTTTCCCAGGTCAGGTTCAAGCCGTCGAATTGGGCGTAGCGATGCTCCAGTTGGGTCACCAGCCGGAGCGCATGGGCATTGTGGTCGAAGCCTCCGATGTTCCTGGTCGCTTCATCCAGGGCTTCCTCGCCGGCATGGCCGAACGGCGTGTGGCCGAGGTCGTGCGCCAGCGCCACGGCCTCTGCGAGATCCTCGTCAAGCGCCAACACCCGCGCCGCCGAGCGGGCCACCTGCGCCACTTCCAGCGAATGGGTCAGCCGGGTGCGGTAGTAGTCTCCCTCGTGCTGCACGAAGACCTGGGTCTTGTGCTTGAGCCGTCGGAAGGCCGTGGAATGAATGATCCGGTCGCGGTCGCGCTGGAACGAGGTGCGGGTGCCGCTTTCCGGCTCCGGATGAAGGCGGCCACAGCTCTGGCCCGGGTCGGTGGCGTAGGCGGCGCGCTCCCGCGGCGGCACGAAAATCGTTCCGATCAGGTGCCCGGCGGGTTTTTGCGCTGCGGTCAAAGGCTTTGCTCCGGAGCCTTCGAGGACTACATAGGTAGCGCCATTCATACGAAGGAACGCAATGAGCGTCGATACGGCCGTCACCGTTTCGGGCCGAGCGGCCAGGCGAATTGCCGAGATTCTGAAGGCGGAGCCCGCGCCCGTCATGCTGCGCGTGGCCGTCACCGGCGGCGGCTGCTCGGGCTTTCAGTACAATTTCGTGCTCGATGCGGAGCGGGCAGACGACGACCTGGTGATCGAACGCGATGGCGCCACGGTGCTGGTGGATTCCACCTCGCTCGAGTTTCTCAAAGGGGCTGAGATCGATTTCGTCGACGACCTCATCGGCGCGTCCTTCAAGATCAAGAACCCCAACGCCGCGTCCTCCTGCGGCTGCGGCACCAGCTTTTCGCTCTAGCCGGCAAAGGCGGCCTTCCGGCCCGCAATGTGGATCGGTTCGGCATGCGCATCGGGATCGACCTCGGCGGCACCAAAATCGAGATCGCCGCGTTGGGGCCTGGAGGCGACGTGCTGCATCGCGAGCGGATTGCTACGCCGCGCTCCTATGACGAAACCTTGGCGGCGATGCGCGACCTGGTGCTGCGGGCCGAGCGCGGCCTGCGCCAGGTCGGTACGGTCGGGGTGGCAATCCCGGGCACGCTTAGTCCGGCAACCGGCCTCGTCAAGAATGCCAATTCCACTTTCCTGATCGGCCATCCGCTCGACAAGGATCTGGCGAGCACGCTCGGTCGGCCGATCCGGGTCGCCAACGATGCCAATTGCTTTACCCTGTCCGAGGCAACGGACGGCGCCGCCGCCGGACAGGCCGTGGTGTTCGGCATCATCGCGGGCACGGGAATCGGCGGCGGGGTCTGCATCGATGGCCGCGCTATTCTGGGCGCTCATGCCATCGCCGGAGAGTGGGGCCACAATCCCCTGCCCTCCCCGCGTCCCGACGAGAGTCCCGGCCCTTCCTGCTACTGCGGCAAGCAGGGCTGCATCGAAACCTGGTGCAGCGGCCCGGCCCTGACGGGGCAGTACCTGCGCAAGACCGGACGCAATCTCATCGCCACCGACATTGCCGCGGCGGCCGACGGCGGCGATGCCGATGCGCAGACCGTCGTTGAAGCCTGGCTCGACCGTCTTGCGCGCGCCATCGCTTCGGTCGTCAACATTCTCGATCCCGACACGATCGTCATTGGCGGCGGGCTCTCCCATATCGATGCGCTTTATCGCGAGCTATCGCCGCGGGTGGAGCGGTATGCCTTCACACCGCAGGGACCTACGACCATCGTCAAGAACAGACACGGCGACGCCAGCGGGGTGCGCGGTGCGGCCTGGCTGTGGCGCGAAGACGAACTCGCCGCTGCTCTTCCCACATGAGCGCGTTCTGCCGCACCTGCCTTGCCGACGCCGTTCCGGAAACGATGCGCTGCAAGGCCTGCGGCAGCCGCGCCATCGCCAGCCATGCCGAACTCGACACGCTGGCTATGGCCCATCTGGATTGCGACGCCTTCTACGCGACTGTCGAGAAACGCGACAATCCAGCCCTGCTGGACAAGCCGGTGATCGTGGGGGGCGGCAAGCGCGGCGTGGTGCTCACCGCCTGCTACGTGGCGCGGACCTTCGGCGCCAAATCGGCCATGCCGATGTTCAAGGCGCTGAAGCTTTGCCCGCAGGCCATCGTGGTCAAGCCGCGCATGGCGAAATATGTCGAGGTGGCACGTCAGGTGCGCGCGCTGATGCAGGAACTGACACCATTGGTCGAGCCTGTCTCGCTCGATGAAGCCTATTTGGACCTTTCCGGCACCGAGCGGTTGCACCATATCTCACCCGCCAAGACCATGGCCACGCTGGTGAGCCGTATCGAGCGCGAGATTGGCATCACCGCCTCGGTGGGCCTCAGCTTCAACAAATTCCTCGCCAAGCTTGCCTCCGATCTGGACAAGCCGCGGGGCTTCGCCGTCATCGGGCGAGCGGAAGCGCGTGATTTCCTGCGCGACAAGCCGGTCGGATTCATCCGCGGCGCCGGCGCAGTGCTCCAGGCGCGGCTGGCCAAGGACGGCTTCACCCGCATCGCCCAGCTGCAGGATGCCGGCGCTCGCGAGCTCGGCAAGCGCTATGGCAATACCGGCCTTTGGCTTCACCGCCTTGCCAATGCCGAAGACGATCGTGTGGTCGATCCTGCAGGCGAGATGAAGAGTATCTCATCGGAGACCACCTTCGAACACGATATCTCCAGTTTCGTGGAGCTGGAAAATATCCTCTGGCGGCAGGCCGAGCGCGTCTCCGCGCGGGCTAAGGCGTCGGAGCTTGGCGGCCGCACCGTCGTGCTCAAACTCAAGACGGCAGCCTTCAAAATCCGCACGCGCAGCCAGTCGCTCGATGCGCCGACGCAGCTCGCCGAATGCATCTTCCGCACCGCGCGCCAAGCTCTGCGCCGGGAAGCCGACGGAACATCCTTTCGCCTGCTCGGCGTCGGGCTTTCCAACATCTGTGCCGCCGCCGAATGCGATCCCACCGATCTTGTCGATCGCGGCGCCGGGAAGCGGGCCGCGGCCGAGCGCGCGATGGACCGGGTGCGGGCCAAATTCGGTGGCGAAGCCGTCTCCAAAGGACGCGGTATGGGAACGCGCAGGCACGAGCAGTCGTCTCCAAACAGATCGGGTCGTTAGTCCAGCGATTGTGTCCGACCTATCGCTGTGCGATGAATCGCAGCACGAGAGTGGGGACAGCAACATGTACGATCGACGTCTGCTCACGACATTGGCAATTGTCGTGGCCGCAGTTGCGAGCGCTGCTCAAGCGGGACAAATCACCAGCCGCGCGGCGATCGATTTTGAGATCAGCAAGCCGGTGCGCGATCTGATTTCCCCGACTGCAGGCAAGACGAGTTGGATTCACGCGCGCGTCAATCCGCTTGCCGGCGAGCCGGATAACGGCGCAAGAGGTACCTGGACGCGCGGCAAGGTGCCAGTCGACCCACTGGCGGCCCTCTCGCGCAATCCGTTCGCGCCGACGCCGCCGCTCGACCTTCTCTTCGACGGAATCGCCAATCCCTTCGCCTGCGACGGCTGCAGCCCGCCCGATACCAACGGCGATATCGGAAACAAGCAATACCTGCAGGTGGTCAACGCGACCAAGATCGGCGTGTTCAAGCAGAAGACCGGCAAGGCTCTGGCGCCGCCCTTCGATCTGGGTTCGCTGTGGACCAGCGGCCCTTGCGCGGCCGATGTCGGCGATCCGGTCGTCCTTTTCGACGGCCGGGCGAAGCGCTGGGTGCTGACCCAGCTCGCCAACGCCAACGCGGTTTGCTTCGCGATCTCCCAGACCAACGACCCGCTGGGCGCATACTTCCTCTACACCTTCGACACGGTCGACTTTCCCGACTATTTCAAGATCGGCGTCTGGCCCGATGCCTACTACGGCGCGGCCAACCAGTCGAGCTACGCGGCCTTTGCCTTCAATCGCGCCAAGATGCTGATCGGCGATCCCAGCGCCGAAGCGATACGGTTCGCAGGCGAGACCAATTTCCTCATGCCCGCCGATCTCGACGACACATCGCACCCCCATCGCGGCGGCTATTTCTTCACCTTCAAGGACGACGCCTTTCACGGCGGCGCCGACCGCATCGAGTTGTTTCAGCTCAAGCCCGATTTCGCCGATCCGGGCGAAAGCACGTTCACGCTGATCAACACGTTCCCCATCGCCTCGTTCACCTACACGGTCTGCGGGTTCTTCAACTTCAACTGCATCCCCCAGAAGGGCACGGGACGGAAAGTCGATGCCGTGAGCGAGTGGCCTATGCAGCGCTTCGCCTACCGCCAGATCGGCAACCAGCAGGAACTGGTCGGGAACTTCACGGTCGGCGGCGGGACCGGCAGTCCCGGCGCGGCAGTTCGCTGGTTCGAACTGCGCAACACCGGCAGCGGCTGGTCTCTCGTGCAGGAAGGCACGCAGGATCTGGGGGACGGGCTCAACCGCTTCATGGGTTCCATCGCCATGGACCAGGCGGGCGATATCGCACTCGGCTACTCCGCGTCGAGCGGCAACGACTTTCCCAGCATCCGCTATGCCACGCGCCACCCCACCGATCCGCTCGGTACGCTCGGTGCCGAGCAAATCCTGAAAGCCGGGGGCGGCTCGCAGACCGGATCCAACCGCTGGGGCGATTACAGCGGCATGGCGGTGGACCCGCAGGACGGATGCCAGTTCTGGTACACCAACGAGTACTACGACATGAGTTCCGGCAGCGACTGGAAGACGGCGGTCGGCGCGTTCACCGATCCCGCTTGCGCGCCGTAGGTTTTTGCGTCGTTCTGTTAGATCAAAGCCTGGTGTGCCTACTGCCCGTCATGCCGTCCCAAGGCGCCGTAGAGATCGGGCCGACGGTCGCGGAACAAGCCCCAGCTCGCGCGCGCCTTGGCAATCTCGTCGAGATCGAAGCTGGCGGTAACGACACCTTCCTCCTCTCGGCCCAACTCGCCGACGATCTCGCCGGTCGGCCCCGCGATGAAAGAGGAGCCGTAGAACGTCATCTCGCCGGCTTGCCCCTTCTCCGTGCCGATGCGGTTGGAGGCGACCAGCGGCACGTAGTTGGCGCCGGCATGGCCCTGCATCACGCGCCGCCAATGATCGCGAGAGTCGACCGGCGGCGCCGGCGGCGGCTCGCTGCCGATCGCGGTGGGGTAGAACAGCACCTCCGCGCCCATCAGCGCCATGGCGCGCGCGGCTTCCGGAAACCACTGGTCCCAGCAGATGCCGCAGCCGAGCACGCCGAACCTGGTATGCCAGACCTTGAATCCGGTATCGCCGGGCGTGAAGTAGAACTTCTCCTGATAGCCGGGACCGTCCGGGATGTGGGACTTGCGGTAGAGACCGAGGACCTTGCCGTCGGCGTCGATCATGGCCAGCGAATTGAAATGGGCGCGGCCGGCGCGCTCGAAGAAGCTCACCGGCAGTACGACGCCGAGCTCCGCGGCGAGCCCGCTCATCTCGGCGATCAGCGGATGGCCGTCGAAGGGCCTGGCCAGCCCGAAATGATCGGCGAGCTGGTCCTGGCAGAAATAGGGCGTCTCGAACAGTTCCTGCAGCAGCACGACGTTGGCGCCTTTGGCGGCGGCCGCGCGCACCAGCGCCTTCGCCTTGTCGATGTTGGCGCGAGAGTCCCACGAGCAGGCGAACTGGGTAGCGGCCAGGGTGATGTTGCGCATGGCGTTCAGTCTCGCAGCAAATGCGAACGGCGAATAGCCAAACTCCCGCCCATCATCCCGGCTCCTGTTGAGTGATGCAGTGGATGCCGCCCCCGCCTTCCACCAGGTCGAGCGCATCGATCTGCAGGATGTCGCGGCCGGGAAAGCAGTCCGCCAGCAGGCTTCGCGCCTTTTCGTCGTTCGGATCGTCGAAAGCCGGCATCACCACGCCGCCATTCGGCAGATAGAAATTGATATAGCTGGAGGCGAGCGGCCGTCCGCGCCAATCCGTCTTTGGCTTTCTGGGCTGGACGATCTCCACGATCTCGAAAGCCCGGCCCTCCGCATCGCGCGCCTCCTTCAGGCGGCGCAGGGCCTCCATCACCGGCACATAGTCCGGATGAGACTCCGAAGTCGGCACGCCGACTGCCACCCGACCCGGCGCCACGAAGCAGGCGATATTGTCGACATGGCCGTCCGTCTCATCGTCGGAAAACCCTTCGCCGAGCCAGATGATCCGCCGCGCCCCGGTAAACAGCGCCAGGCGCTCCTCGACATCGGCGCGCGTCAGATCCGGATTGCGGTTGTCGTTGAGAAGGCATTGCTCGGTGGTCAGCAGCGTGCCCTCGCCGTCCGAATGAATGGCGCCGCCTTCGCATACCAGCGGCGCGCGATAGACTGGCAATCCCTCCTTCGCCAGCACCCGTGTCGCGAATTCCGCATCCTGATCGAACGGCCGGTACTTGTTGCCCCAGGCGTTGAAACGCCACTGCACACCCGCGCGGCGTCCGCCCGCGCCGGTGAGAAACGTCGGTCCGCTGTCGCGCGCCCAGGAATCGTCCAGCGGCACTTCGAAGAGTTCGACCTTGCCGGCACAGGCGAGCTTGGCTTCGGCGGCATCTTGCGGACGCACCGCCATGGTCACGGGCTCGAAGGTCGAGATGGCGCGGGCGACGCGGGCATAGGCCTGCTTGGCGCGCAGCAGGCCCTCCGGACCGCCCCAAGCCTCGATCCGGCATGGCCAGCACATCCACGTGCGCGCATGCGCCGCCCATTCCGCGGGCATGGCATAGCCGTCGCGCGCGGGACAGGGATCGTCGGCATCGAGCGAATGCGTCATCGTTTCTCTATAGACCTTCGCCCGCGCACGCGGGAGGGCTCGCGCCAGGCGCGCCGGAAGGTTACTTTCGGCCAGCATCTTCAGGAGACCCTCATGCCGGGAAAGATCGAACAGCGTCTCGCCGAACTCGAGATCGAGCTGCCCGAGCCGCCGGCGCCGGTGGCGAGCTATGTGCCCTATGTGGTGAGCGGCAAACTGGTTTTCATCTCGGGCCAGGTGACCGCCGCGCCGGATGGCTTGAAATATGTCGGTACCGTCGGCCAGGACCTCTCGCTGGACGACGGCAAGGCGGCAGCGCGGCTCTGCGCCATCAACGTGCTGGCGCAGCTGAAGCGCGCGGCCGGCGGCAATCTCGACAGCGTGAAGCGCTGCGTCAAGCTCGGCGTCTTCGTCAACGCGGTGCCCGGCTTTACCCAACATCCGGAGGTGGCCAATGGCGCGTCCGATTTGATCGTCGAGGTGTTCGGCGATGCCGGGCGGCATTCGCGCGCCGCGGTCGGCGCGGGCTCGCTGCCCCGCAACGTCGCGGTGGAAGTCGAGGCGGTGTTCGAGCTGTTGTGACGGACAACGAGATTACAGCACGCCTCGCCGGCTCGGCCGCTTCCGTTGGCGAGGCGGCATGGAATGCCTGCGCCAATCCGCAAAGCGCGGCCGATCCGCATCCCTTTACGCGCTTCGAATTCTTCTCGACGCTGGAGGACTCCGGCTCGGCTTCGGCGCGCACCGGCTGGCGGCCGTGCCATCTCGTGATCGAGCGCGATGGTCGCGTTCAAGGCTTGCTGCCTCTCTATCTGAAGAGCCATTCGCAGGGCGAATACGTGTTCGACTGGGGCTGGGCCGACGCCTTCGAGCGCGCCGGCGGCAGCTACTATCCCAAGCTGCAGGCGAGCGTTCCCTTCACACCCGTGACCGGACGCCGCCTGCTGGTGGCGAAGGACGCGCCACTCGAGGAGACGCGCAACGCGCTGCTCGCGGCGGGAGCCGCTGCGGTGACGGAGCTCCATGCGTCGTCGCTGCACGTTACCTTTCTCACCGAGGAGGAATGGAAAGCGGCTGGCGCACTTGGATTTCTGCAGCGCAACGACCAGCAATTCCACTGGAACAATCGCGGCTACGCCAATTTCGATCAGTTTCTCGCCGAACTGTCGTCCGCCAAGCGGAAGAATTTGCGCAAGGAGCGCGCCGCGGTGTTCGCCGAAGGCGTCGAATTCGAATGGCTCAGCGGCCGCGACATCACCGAAGCGCATTGGGACCAGTTCTTCGCCTTCTACATGGATACCGGCGGTCGCAAATGGGGCCGGCCCTATCTCACCCGCGATTTCTTCAGCCGAGTCGGCCAGAGCATGGGCGAGCAGATCGTGCTGATCCTGGCGCGCCGCGGCGGGCGCTATATTGCGGGTGCGCTGAACTTTTCCGGCGAGGGCGTGCTGTTCGGGCGCAATTGGGGCTGTACCGAATCCATCCCATTCCTCCATTTCGAGACCTGCTACTATCAGGCGATCGAGTTCGCCATTGCCCGCGGCCTTTCCCGCGTCGAGGCCGGCGCACAAGGCGAGCACAAGCTGCTGCGTGGCTATCTGCCAGTGCCGACCTACAGCGCGCACTTCATCGCCCATCCGGGCTTGCGCCGCGCCGTGGCCGATTTCCTTTCCGCCGAACGGAAGGCCGTGGCCGAGAACATCGAAGTGCTGGCCGAACATGGGCCGTATCGGAAATCGGAAAGTTGAATCACGCGGAGACGCGGAGCCGCGGAGTCACAACGTGTTCACGATCAATACCCCTTCAGTCTAGCTGCGCGACGCTTTCGCGTCGCTTGCCAGCCAGCTTCCCCCACAAGGGGGGAAGCGGAACAAGTTGTATTTCGCAGTTCGCAGTGCTCCTCCGCGGCTCCGCGCCTCCGCGTGAAGTCATTTGGTTTGGCCGCACTTCGTGGGCAATTGCACTGGATGGCCG
>DATCOJ010000080.1:0-4073 GCA_036564785.1 Rhizomicrobium sp.
CCCTCATCTCGATCACCTGCTCCTCCAGCACCGCGACGCGCGCGATGGTGGCCTGCTCGCCGGTGACGGTGCGCTCCAGCACGGAGATGCGCTCGGCCGCCGAGCCGGCCCAGAACAGCGCGCCCGCCGTCTGCAACAAAAAAGCCGCCACAAGGGCGGCCGGGAATTTGCGATCCAGCATGGGCTGGATGTGCTCGGTGATGATGGACATGGTTTTTTCCCTTCTCCCGCGTTGTCATCCCCGGCCGAGCGCAGCGAAGCGGAGCGAGGGGAAGGGGACCCAGGTGGTGACGCAAATCCAATCTCGAAAGTCAGCACGAATTCGTGCTGAACGATCTGCATCGAGTTCGTTTAACCACCTGGGTCCCCTTCCCTCGCATTCGCGCGCATCGCGCGAATGCTCGCCGGGGATGACAGCTTTGTTCACCCCACGCCTTCTCCGCCCGGCACCGGCGAGTAGCCGGCGGCGATGCGTTTCTCGTTGAGCGACAGGAACGTCGCGGCGTTGAGCTTGTCCCAGGTCGACTCGCGCTCGAGCGCAAGCGCCTGCACCGCATCGACGTCGTAGCCGATGCGAAGGTTGTCGCCGAATTTCGGCGCCAGCCAGCGCGTCAGTGACGAGGCGGTGCGCGCTACTAAGGGCAACACCGTTTGGCGCCAGAACGCCAGATTCGCTTCGCGATAGTTCGAATAGGTGTTGTCGCCGGGAATGCCGAGCAGCATCGGAGGCACCCCGAAAGCCAGCGCGATCTCGCGCGCGGCCACGTCGCGGGTGGCGGCGAAATCGAGATCGGCCGGCGAATAGCTCATGGCGCGCCATTCGAGCCCGCCTTCCAGCACCATCGGCCGGCCGGCATTGGCGGCGCCCTGATAGGCGTTTTCCAGCTCCGTCTTGAGGCGTTGAAACTGCTCGCCGGTCAGATTGGGCGCGCCGTCCGGTCCCTTGAAGATGAGCGCGCCGGAAGGCCGCGCTGCATTGTCGAGCAGCGCCTTGGTCCAGGCCGCGCCCTGATTGTGCACGTCGATCGCCCTGGCCGCCGCCTCGATGGGCGACAGGCCGTAATGATCGTCCAGCGGATGGAACAGCGCGGCATGCATCACCGGCAGGAAGCCGCTCGCATCGCGGCCGATGCGCACGCTGCGGCCGTTGACGCTGTAGTCATAAGCCTCGGGCCAGCCGCGGGCGCCTTCCACCACCTTCACGCGGTCGGGGCGCAGCGCGTAGAGCTCGCGCACTTCGCCGCGCAGGGAGACCGCTTCGAGATAGGCGTTGCCGGCGCATTCCAGGAACGCGTACCAGCGCTCGAACAGCGCGATGCCGGAATCCCGCGCGTTGGGCTTGGCGAGCAACGCCAGCAGAGGATGCGCCTCCAGCTCTTTGTCGCCTTCGTAGAGCAGGAACGGGACGCCGGCCGCGCCTTCCGCGATCATGCGCACGCAGCGATAGGCCACCGCGTTCTGCATCACGCCTTCGCGCGCAAGACAGGCGTAGTCGCGCGGCGTCCACCGGGCCGCGCCCTGGAACGAGAGCGCGACCAGCGGCGGCGCGGATTTGGTTTCGGGCGCACTCGCGCGCACCCTGCCCCGCAGCAGCGGGAAGAGTTGTGAGAACATGTCACTATTACTCCATCGTTTGTCATCCCCGGCCGAGCGCAGCGAAGCGGAGCGAGGGGAAGGGGACCCAGGTGGTGACGCAAATCCGATCTCGAAAGTCAGCACGAATTCGTGCCGAACGATCTGCATCGAGTTCGACCAACCACCTGGGTCCCCTTCCCTCGCGTTCGCTGTGCGAACGCTCGCCGGGGATGACAGTTTTTGTTTTTCACACCACCCAGATCTTCGGGATGGCGGCGCGGGATTGCGGAAACAGCTCCGTCAGCGCCCACACCAGCGCATCCATGCGGTCGGGCGACGGACCGCTGCCGTCGTACTGGCACATCTCGTCCTCCAGCTCGGCGAACACGCCGGCATGACGCACGCGGCCGGTTTCGTAGAGCGTTGCCACCGGCTCGGCGCGAAGCTGCTTGCCGCGATTGGCGTGCACGGGTTTCACCTTCATGTTCGGATGCGCATTGGCCAGCACCTGGATGACCATGTCGCCGCCCTGGTTGTTCTCGGCGACGACGCAATCGGCTTCGAATTCCTCATAGGCATCGGCGACGCGCTCGGCCCATTGCTTGGGCGACTTGGCTTCGACGGAACAATCCGCCAGCACATAGCCGGTGTCGCCCGCGCGGCCCGCCACCACGATGCCGCAGCGGCCGTTGCGCGAGGCCGGCGGATCGACCGCCACCACCACGCGCTCGCAGTGCGGCGCGGCGCCGGCGCGGAAGGACTCGATCCAGTCGCGCTGCCAGGAGGCGTCGTCATTGTCCTCGATCATTTCGCCCTCCAGCTCCTGGCGGCCGAGCCGCGACTTGCCGTAGAGACTCTCCATCGAGGCGACGAAGCTGTCGGCGAGATGGGCGGCGTTGTCGCGCGTCGCGCTGTGGGTGACGACGCAATCCTTCATTGCCGTGAGCGCCTTCAGCGCCGGGATCGCCCGCGGCGTGGAGGTGATCGCCATGCGCGGATGCTCGCCCAACCGCAATCCCATCAGGATCATGTCGAGAGCCGCTTGCGGCTCCGGCCATTTGCAGAACTCGTCCGCCCAGGCGGTATCGAACTGATAGCCGCGGATCGAATCCGGATCGTCGGCGGAAAGCACCACCGCTTCCGCGCCTGTGCCCGGCCACAGGATGCGCCGGTTGCTGGGCTCGTACTGAGCCCCGTTCGACACCCTGAGCAGCCCCGACTCGCCTTCGATCATCACCATGCGGGCATCGGAATGGGTGGTGGCGATGAGCGCCACGCGCTTGGCGCGGCCGGTTCGCACACCGTCCACCACCCACTCCGCGCCGGCGCGCGTCTTACCGGCACCACGCCCGCCGAGATAGAGCCAGATGCGCCAATCGCCTTCGGGCGGCACTTGCGCGGGGCGCGCCCAGAACGTCCAATCCTCGAGCAGCGATGCCCCTTCCCTATCCGTCAGACTTTGCAGCTTCCTCTCCAGCGCCGCCGTCGATCTTGAACTCGATGGCAAGGACGCGAGAGAGCTTGCGTGCCAGCGTTTTGCGGACGTTTCCATCGTGCTTCAGGCCCTTGCTTTTGCGGATGGCGGAGCGCTCGGCGTCCAGCCGGTTGAGACGCTCCAGCGTGTGCTCGAGCGAGGCGAGCGTGCGCGCGTTCTTCTCGCGCTCCGCGACGCCGGTATTGCTTTCGGCCTTGAAGCTTTCCACCTGGGAAAGCTGCCGCTGCACTTCGGTGAACAGTCGCTTGACCATGTTGTCCAGCCAGTCCGGGTTGATGTCGTTGGGATCGAGATCGTCGAGGCTGATGCGCGGGCGAGGCCCCTCGCAACGCCCGGGTTCGTCAGGGACCATGGGCATGGCGGGCCTCCCTTTCGAGCGCTCGGCTCACCAAGGACCACGCGGAGGCGCGGAGGCGCGGAGACACCAAAGTTGAAGCCGCAAATTTCCGCTTCCCCCCTTGTGGGGGAAGCTGGCTGGCAAGCGACGCGTTAGCGTCGCGCCGCCAGACTGAAGGGGGGGTGTTCATCGTGGGCTCGTTGCTCGCGAGTACCCCCCTTCCGTCGCAGCACTCGCTAGCGCGAGTGCGCGACACCTTCCCCCACAAGGGGGGAAGGGGAATCGATGGGGCTCCTCTGCGGCTCCGCGGCTCCGCGTGAGCCATTCTTGTGGACTCGCTCATAGAATTTTTCCTTCGATCGGTGTTTCGTCTCCGGCAACCACTGGTTGAGCTTTGATTTGGCGGGCGGCTGTCCCGGAAAACCAAATAAAAACAAGGCGGTGCCAGGAGTTTTCCCGGCCGCCTCGGCTCATGGCGCATTTCTGGAGATGGTTAGAATATGCAAAACCAGCGTCACGCTGTCAACTGGTGATTGTAAAAAAATTTTCGGCCGCGGATTCCCTGGGGTTTTCAACTCTATCTCAGGTGGTGTTCGGATGAGGCACTGGCGCGATCCCGACATTGAGACCCCCTCGCCCCCGCGAAGCGGGGGAGAGGGGTTGGGG
>DATCOJ010000081.1:0-5850 GCA_036564785.1 Rhizomicrobium sp.
TGCCAGCCAGCTTCCCCCCGGCTACGCCAAGGCTTCGCCGGGCACATGTGCATTCGCTCGGCCGGCGAAGCTTCAGCGAAGACGGCCACAAGGGGGGAAGCGGAAGTTTAAGGCTCGACCTTTCGATTTCCGCGAGACGAAAAACGCCAGAACCCGCGGGTTTCAGCCGCAGTCCGGCGTTCAGGGCATAGTTTTGAGGATGGGAGGATTATGCAAAACCAGCGTCACGCTGTCAACTAGAAATTGTATCCCCAATTCTTCCTTTTCTTAAGGCCCTGAGATCACAAGTAAATTTCACGCGGGGGGCGCGGAGGCGCGCCGCCTGAGTCATTTTTCTTGCGAGATCGAGCCGGCAAGCGAGGTCCGGGCGACCCCAATTTCATGTCGCCGGGGACAAAATTTGGTCACCCGGATCGCTCGCAAAAACGCTCGCGACCGGGTGATGACGATCCTTACGCAATCACATGCCCGGCCAGATGGCGGCGAGCACCATGACGATGCCGATCAGCGACGCGGTCCACACCAGGGTGCGCAAGAACGGAACGCCAATCACGTAGACGGGAACATAGATCACCCGCGCCCACAGATAGATCTGCGCGCCCAGCACCGAGGTCGACGTGCTCTTGTCGAGCGCGTGCGCCAGGAGCACCGCGGCGGCGAAAAACGGGAAAGTCTCGAGAAAGTTCTTGTAGGCCCGCTCCAGACGCCCGCCCCAGGTGCCGAGCGGCGGCCAGCCCTCGTCACGCGTGCCGACGGCCCAGCCCATGCCGCGGCCGGCCACGCTTGCCAGCACCGCCAGCAGCAGTTGCACGATGCCGAGCGCGATGGCGCAGAACAGGAGCTGCAATTCGACCGATGTGTTCGCAGGCATGGCTTCCCCCAGGCTTCGAATCGAGGCGGGGATTCTATCCCCGGCCGGCGGAAATGCCTAAAGTGAGGGCAAGAGCCGGCGTTCCGCGGCAGTGTTTTCCAAGGGAGACTCAGGAATGGCCAAGTCCAAATCCGACAACGGCGTCTATCGCGTCACCGAAATCATCGGCACCAGCCGCACCTCCTGGGAGGATGCCGCCAAGAAGGCGGTGGAGACCGCGGCGCGCACCCTGCGCGACCTGCGCGTGGCGGAAGTCTCCAAGCTCGATCTGAAGGTGGAGAACGGCAAGGTGGTGGCCTATCGGGCCCGCGTCTCGCTGTCGTTCAAATATCAGGGATAGGCAAAAGGGATTCACGCGGAGCCGCGGAGGATGCCTCGACCGAGAACCCCAGCGCTTCCCCTTCCCCCCTTGTGGGGGAAGGTGTCGCGCCCGAGCGTAGCGAGGGCTGCGACGGAAGGGGGGTAACCACGATCAACAACCCCCCTTCAGTCTGGCGGCGCGACGCTTACGCGTCGCTTGCCAGCCAGCTTCCCCCACAAGGGGGGGAAGCGGAAGATTCCGATCGAATGGCCCGGTATTAACCCTTCGCCCTAAGGCCAACTCGCGCTCCGCGGCGGTGATGCGTTAGAGTGCCGGAAGCGGAGTTGGCCATGGCAAGCCCCGGCGCCGTCGGGCGTCTCTACACGCGCAACGAACATCTCGTGGATCTGATCATCCACGTGGCCGGCGTGCTGTTCGCCATCAATGCCTGCCTGTGGCTGCTGTGGCATGTCACCGGGCTGCCGGTGGAGGTCAGCGTCTTCATCTATTGCGCCGGGCTGCTGGCGATGATCCTGGCCTCGGCCGCCTACAATCTGGCGCCGCAAGGGCCGCCCAAGGAGATCCTCCGCCGTTTCGACCATTCCGCCATCTTCATCATGATCGCGGCGACCTACACGCCGTTCGCAGCCAACCGGCTGGGCCATCCCGCAGGCGACATCATCCTCGTCGCCATCTGGCTGTGCGCGATGTTCGGCGTGGTGCTGAAGATGGTGTTTCCCCGCCGCTTCGAACTCGTCAGCATCGGGCTCTGCATCGTCATGGGCTGGATGGTGGTGACGGTGCTCAAGCCGCTGGCGGCCTCGCTGGCGGCGGTGGATTTCTGGCTCCTGATGGCGGGCGGGGTGGTCTATTCGGCCGGCATCGCCTTCTACCTCATCGAGCGCATCCCGTTCCACAAAGCGATCTGGCATGCCTTCGTGCTGGCGGCCGCGGTGCTGCAGTTCAGCGCCATCGCGCTGGAATTCACCAGATAAGGCTCACGCGGTTCGGCCGGCGCGCTTGAAGTACTGCACCGCGCGCTCGTGCTTCTCGGCGGCGGCGCGGCTCTTGAAGGTGCCGAGGTTCTTGCGTTTGCCGGTCTTGGGATCCTTCTTGCGGGAATAAAGGCGGTAGCCGCCGGAGGAGAGTTTGCGGATCATGGAGATCTCCCGTGTTTGCGCCCTCAGGACTCAACGGAAGGAGGGCGGGCGGGGTTTCCAAACGGTAACCATTGGACAAGGGTGAATGTGATCCGCTTCGGCGATCGTCCGTGGTAGGATGGTCGCCGCGCGAAGGGATTTTGGCGATGAAACTCGTTCTGGCATTGGGGTTGATGGCGCTCGGCCTGTCGGGCTGCGCAGTGGTAAGCGCGGGAACCGCCGTGGTGGGAGCCGGCGTCAGCGTGGCCGGCGCGGCGGTCAGCGTCACCGCCGATACCGTGGGTGCCGCGGCCGATGCGGTGTCCGGCAGCTCGGACAAGAAGAAAAAGCCGGACGAAAAAACAGGCGATTGATTCCAAAAAAACGACCGTCATGGCCGGGTTGCCGTAGCGTAGCGGAGGCAATCCCGGCCACCTATGAACACCGTCGCGCAGCGTGTGCATGGGTGGCCGACAACTCGCCTTCACTTCGCTTCGGCTCGGTCGGCCATGACGGACGATCTGAATTCAGAACGCGTCCTTGCGGCGGCGCATCTCGGCGAACACGGCCACGTCGTCCGCGCCCTCAAGCCCTAGGCTCTTGCGAATCTCCGACGCTTGCGGACGCAGGAACGGATTGGTCTTCTTTTCCAGCGCCATGGTGGAGGGAATGGTCGGCTGATTGCGCGTGCGCAACGCCTCCACCTCGCGCATGCGCTGCTGCAGATCGGGATTGTTCGGCTCCAAGGTCAGCGCGAAGCAACCGTTGTTGAGCGTGTATTCGTGGCCGCAATAGACGCGGATGCCGTCTGAAAGCCGCATCAGCTTGGAGAGGCTCGCCCACATCATCGCAGGTGTGCCTTCGAACAGCCGGCCGCAGCCCATCGAGAACAGGGTGTCGCCGGTGAAGACGATGTCCTCCGCCTCAAAGGCGAAGGCGATGTGGCCGCGGGTGTGCGCCGGGATCTCCAGGATGCGTGCGCTGTGCGCGCCGAACTGCCAAAGCGCGGATTCATCGACGCCGACATCGATTCCCGGAATGCGGTCGCGATCCTTGCCGGGCCCCACCACCAGGGCGCCGTGCTCAGCCTTGAGCGGGATATTGCCGCCGGTGTGGTCGAAATGATGGTGGGTGTTGAGGATGTGGGTGAGCACGAGCCCGCGTCGCGCCAGTGCGGCCTGCACCGGCTCCGCTTCGGACGGATCGACCACGGCGCAGAGCCCCGCTTCGGAATCGCTCAGCAGATAGGCGTAATTGTCTCTCAGGCAGGGAACGAGTTCGACGGATAGCGGCATGGGCTGGCCTCGGCCAGCGCAAGGTGATCGACCTGCTCCAGCTTGGCAAGCTCGACGCGGGCGCGCAGCTCGATCTCGTCCAGCACGTTCTGCAGCCTGGGATCGGCGAAGCCTTCGTGGCGGCGGCCGACGGCGACCGCAAGCCGGTTCAGCGTGCTGCGGGGAATGCCGCCCGAGAGCAGGCCGTCGCGCACCTGGTCGAGCATCTCCAGAAGCTGCTCGCCATGGCCCACGCCGCGGGAGCGGCCGCTGGTGGAATCGTCCAGCCCCTGAAGCGTGAGAATGCTTTCCACCGCCGCGATGGGGCCCGGACCGGCGATGGTCTGCGCCCGCGGCGCTTCGCCGTCGCCCAATTTGAAGGCGCCGTCGGACGCAGCTCCGGGCTTGCCGAAGCGGCGCACGTTCGAGGATTCGATGCGGCCTGGACCTTTGATCTCCATGGGCTTCACGTCCCAATGCGGCACAGGAGCATCGCGCCGCATGGTTAAGATCGGGCTAATGGCCCGTCAGGCGCGGTGATAGGGATGTCCGGCGAGAATGGTCAGCGCGCGATAGATCTGCTCGGCCAGCATGGCGCGCACCAGAAGATGCGGCCAGGTCTGGGGCCCGAAGGCGAGGCTTCGTCCCGCCTTGACGCTGGCCGGCGGACTCAATCCGTCCGGCCCGCCGATGAGGAACACCAGATCGCGCGCGCCGGCATCGCGCATGGCGCCCAGCATCTCGGCGAAACCGTCGCTGGTCATGCCCTTGCCCTTGGCGTCGAGCAGGATGACATGTGCGGCGTCCGGGATGCGCGCGGCCAGCCGCTCGCCTTCCTCCGCGATACGGGCGCGGGCCTCGCGCAGCTTGGAGACGCCGACCTCCTCCACCGTGACGGAAGAGAATCCGAGCCGCTTGCCCATGGCGCGGGCGCGATTGCAATAGTCGTCGCTGAGCGTGCCTTCCGGCGTGCCGCGCGCCTGACCCACGGCGAGGATGACGAGCCGCATGATGTTCCTCGGGCGTCAGCCCGCCGCATAGCGCGTGGGTTCGCCCACGCTCCACATGCCTTCGAGATCGTAATAGGCGCGCACTTCGGGGCGGAAGATGTGCACGATGGCGTCGCCGGCATCGACCAGCACCCAGTCGCCTTGCGCCAGGCCGTCGACGGGGCGCGTGCCGTAGCCCGCTTCCTTCAGCTTGCGCGCCAGATGCTCGGCAATGGCCGAGACGTGGCGCGCCGAACGGCCGCTGGCGATCACCAGCGCGTCGGCGATGGAGGAACGGCCGCCGAGATCGATGGTGACGATGTCTTCCGCCTTGTCGGCGTCGAGCGAGGTGAGGATGCGCGAAAGAAGCGTGGGCTCTACGGAGCTGGGCGTTGCCGCCTTCGGTTTGGCGCGCTTGGCGCCGGTGGCCTTTCGGGTCAGGGTCTTCGTCCTCCTAGACAGACGCTGGAAGCGCGCCGCAGGCCGGACATCTTTGCCGTTCAAGCCTCAAGCCTGGCCACGCTCCCGTGTTCAAGTAGGCCATTCTAGCATGACGGTTTGACGCGCACCAAGACTTAGGCGGGCGCCTTTTTCGCCCGGATTTGCGTGGCGCTGGCGCCGCTGCGGGCGCCGTCCAGCACCGCGATGGCGGGCGGCGCGGTGGCGGCCAGCCGCGAGGGTTCCGCCAATCGCCAGGGCGCGAAACGCTGGATCGCCTTGGCCCGCAGCGGCGCCAGCGTGCTGCCGGGCCGCATGACCACTGCGATCGGGATGCGCTCGGCCAGCTCCTGCCAGCGGCGCCAGCGCTGGAAGCCGTCGAGATTGTCGGTGCCCATCAGCCAGACGAAACGCACGCCGGGAAAGCGCTGCTGCAGCGCGCTCACCGTGTCGATGGTGTAGCGGGTGCCGAGCGCGGTTTCGAGATCGAAGACGAGGATGCGCGGATTGCGCTCGAACTTTTGCGTGGCGCGCGCCAGCCGCTCGCGCAGCGGCGCCATGCCGGCTGCGGCTTTGAGCGGATTCTGCGGCGCCACCAGCCACCACACGTAGTCGAGGCCGAGCCGCTTCAGCGCCACCTCGCTGACATGGAGATGGCCTTCATGGGCCGGATTGAAGGAGCCGCCCAGCAGCCCGATCTTCAGCCCCGGCGCGATGGGCCCGGGCGGCTTCAGCCAGTTCGCGGCGCGGGGTTTTGCCATCGCGGGATCATAGGCCGAAGCGGTGCGACGGTCATGTGCGATAGCGTTCCGCTTCCCCCCTTGTGGGGGAAGCTGTC
>DATCOJ010000082.1:0-10034 GCA_036564785.1 Rhizomicrobium sp.
CTCGGCACCTCCCCCGTAAACGGGGGAGGATAGCCATTGGCAGATGCCGCCACAGCCCATATTGATCCTTCATGCTCGACAAGACCTTCAATCCCCAGGACGTGGAACGCCGCATTTACGAGGCGTGGCTGGCGAGCGGCGCCTTCCGCGCCGGCCGCCGCCCGGATGCCGAGCCCTTCTGCATCGTCATTCCGCCGCCCAACGTCACCGGCCGCCTGCACATCGGCCATGCGCTGAACAACACGCTGCAGGACGCGCTCGCCCGCTTCGAGCGCATGCGGGGCAAGGACGTGCTGTGGCAGCCGGGCACCGACCATGCCGGCATCTCCACTCAGCTGGTTGTCGAGCGCGATCTGGCCCAACGCCAGCAGAGCCGCATCCAGATGGGGCGCGAGAAATTCCTCGAAGCGGTGTGGAAGTGGAAGGACGAATATGGCGGCGCCATCGGCGAGCAGCTGCGCCGGCTGGGCGCCTCCGCCGACTGGTCGCGCGAGCGCTTCACCCTGGACGAGGGGCTGTCGCGCGCCGTCATCAAGGTGTTCGTGGCGCTCTACCGCGAGGGCCTGATCTACAAGGACAAGCGGCTGGTCAATTGGGACCCGCGGCTGCAAACCGCGGTCTCCGATCTCGAAGTCGAAAGCATCGAGATGAAGGGCCACCTCTGGTACATCAAATATCCCATCGAAGGGCAGGCGGCCCGCTTCGTCACCGTCGCCACCACGCGGCCCGAAACCATGCTGGGCGACACCGCGGTGGCGGTGCATCCCGACGACGCGCGCTACAAGGATCTGGTGGGCAAGCAGGTGCGCCTGCCGCTCGCCAACCGGCTCATTCCCATCATCGCCGACGAGCATTCCGATCCCGAGAAGGGCACCGGCGCGGTCAAGATCACGCCGGGTCACGATTTCGACGATTTCGAAGTCGGCAAGCGCCACGACCTGCCGCTGATCAACATCTTCGACAGACAAGCGCGAGTCGCCCTCCAGGGTAACGTCGAGATATGGGACAAAGACAAAGTCGATCCGGACCTGTTCACGCTTGATGGTCTCGATAGATTCGAAGCAAGACGGGTGATCGTGGAGCTTCTAGAAAAGCGCGATCTAATTTCCCGTGTGGAACAAATAACGCATTCGGTACCGCACGACGAGAAGACCAAGACGGTCGTTCTTGAGCCCTACCTCACCACGCAATGGTACCTGGACGTGGCACCCTTGGCTGAGAACGCTGTCAAGGCAGTTGAAGGTGGCCGGACAAAGATAATCCCGGAGCAATGGCAAAATGTGTACTTCAACTGGATGCGAAATATCCGTCCGTGGTGCATCTCGCGACAGTTGTGGTGGGGTCATCAAGTCCCAGTCTGGTACGGGCGCAAGGAAGTTGGAAAGAATCAGTGGGCCTCGCTGGACAATCCAGAATTGTTTGTCGCCGAAACGGAGGCTGAGGCGGTTCGTCTGGCCGAGCTTAAATATCCGGGAAAGAAGATTCGAGTCCTCGATAGGCCAATTACCGAGGATTTGGATACGGTTTTTCAGAAGGTGATCGATGATGAATTAATTGGCCAAACGTGGGAGCCCATTTGGCGTGATCCTGACGTCCTGGACACCTGGTTCTCCTCCGCGCTGTGGCCGTTCTCGACCTTGGGCTGGCCGGACGAGACTCCGGAACTCGCGCGCTACTATCCGACCTCCGTCCTCGTCACCAGTTTCGACATCATCTTCTTCTGGGTCGCCCGCATGATGATGATGGGGCTGCATTTCATGGACAACGTGCCGTTCCGCACGGTCTTCATCCACACCCGCGTCTTGGACGAGAAGGGCGTGAAAATGTCCAAGACCAAGGGCAACGTGGTCGACCCGCTCGTCCTGATCGACGAATACGGCGCCGACGCGCTGCGCTTCACCTTGGCGCTGGCGGCGGGGCAGGGCAAGGACATGCGCATCGGCCCTTCGCGGGTGGAGGTCAACCGCAACTTCGCCACCAAGCTGTGGAATGCGGCGCGGTTCTGCGAGATGAACGGCTGCGAGACGCGCGCCGATTTCGATCCGGCCGCCGCCTCGCTCACCGTCAACCGCTGGATCGTGGGCGAGACGGCGCGCGCCGCGGCCGAAGTCACCGCCGCGCTGGAATCGTTGCGCTTCAACGAAGCGGCGGCCGCCGCCTATCGCTTCGTCTGGGACGTGTTCTGCGACTGGTATCTGGAATTCATCAAACCGCTGCTGAACGGCACCGACGAGGGCGCCAAGGCGGAAGCCCGCATGACCGCGGCCTGGACCCGCGACCAGATCTTCAAGCTGCTGCATCCCTTCATGCCGTTCATCACCGAGGAGCTGTGGGCGAAGACCGCCGAGCACACCGCGCCGCGCACCTCCCTCCTGATCGAAGCGACTTGGCCGCATGGCTCCGTGCCTGCGCGTGAAGACCTCGCTCGAGAAGAAATGCAGTGGGTGATCGCGCTCGTCTCCGGCATCCGCTCCATCCGCTCGGAGATGAACGTGCCGCCGTCGGCCAAGATCGCCTTGGTGCTGAAGGACGCGAGCGCCGAGACCCGCGCCCGGCTGGAGCGCAATCGCGACGTGATCCTGACTCTGGCACGGCTCGCCTCTGCCGGCACGGCCGATGCGATCCCGCCCGGCTCGGCGCAGTTCGTGCTCGAGGAGGCCATCGCCGCCTTGCCGCTGGGCGACGTCATCGACTTCGCCAAGGAACGCGCTCGCCTGGCGAAGGAATTGCAGAAGGCCGAGGCCGAGATCGCCCGCTTCGACGCCAAGCTCGCCAACGAGCAGTTCGTTTCCCGCGCGCCCGAAGAGGTTCTGACCGAGCAGCGCGAAAAGCGCGCCGAAGCCCTGGCTCTCGCCTCCCGCCTCAAGGACGCCGTCGCGCGACTGAGAGAATAGGCTCGGACGCCGCCGGCGGCCGATCGAAAGCGGCCGAGAAAGACGGTGCCGGATAGGGCACCGCCTTTCACCGGGGAAGCGGGCGGCGCTATCGCTTGATTTGCGCGATCTGGCTGCGGAGCTCCTTGATCTCGCGCGCCTGGCCGTCAATCTGTCCCTGCTGCGTCTTCACTGCTTCGATGAGGACAGCAACGAGGTTCTGATAAGCGACAGCCTTGGTTCCGTCGGCAACCGTTCGCACGACTTCCGGGACAACCTTTTCGACGTCCTGCGCCACCAGTCCCATTTCCGTTCGAGGTTCTATCTTCGCGTCGACATCCTTCGAGCATCGCGGGCAGGGCGCCGGTTGCTTCCATTGAAAGGTCACGCCCTGAAGCTGCATCACCTTGGCCAGCGCGCCCTCGATGTTCTTGATGTCGGTCTTGAGCTTGCGATCGGAGCCGAAATAAGCGCCATTGGCGTAGATCCAGCCTTGGCCCGCCACATAGAACCTGTCGCTGCCGGCCCAGTTGACCACATAGGAAACCGTGTTGGCGCGGCCGACGACGCTTTGGATGTTCTGGCCCCAGTCGCCGGGCTGAAAGCTGTAGCTCGCAAGTCCGGACGCGGTGCCGCCCTGAATCTGCACATGCGCGTAGGGCGCCTGCCCCGCATACCAAGGAAACGGAAAAGGCGTTGGGATGTAGATATGTCCGTCCGGGTTCACGTCGAACTGAAGAGCGTTGTTCGACTGAAGGTGCACACCTCTGACTACCACCTGTCCATTTGGTGGTGTGGTCGGATAGTTTTCCAGGATGGTTCCGGGCACGTAATGCCATTGTTGGCCTAGAGCAGGCCATGAAAGCGCAGTCAAACCGGCGACCAGAAGCAGGCCGGATACCGTTTTGTTTGCCAGTTTATTTGCCATTTTCCCCTCCATTGATGATTGCCGAATATTCGGCAATATTACGAGTAGACAAGTCCAGATTGAAAGAGTCAACAAAGCTACTATCGAGTGAATCGGGCGGCGGGGCCGCGCAAAGTGCAAGTCCATGCCGGAGCGGGACTTTTGCAGGCCATGCCAGTTCTCTTCACCCGCCGGGTTCGGCGCACTTCGTCCTCGGCGAAGCCATCGCCGCGCGGCCGTTGGGCGATGTCATCGACTTCAGCAAGGAGCGCCCGAAGAGGTGCTCCCCGAGCAGCGCGAAAAGCGCGCCGAAGCGCTGGCGCTCGCCTCCCGTCTCAAGGACGCGGTGGCGCGCTTGGCGATCTGAGTCTCGCCAACGCATGAAATGATGCGTTGTATCGCCGCTCGCTGCTGAAATCCGCGGAGAGCGGAACTTGCCATTTGGCAAGCGCGTTCTCGCCTGTGGAGGATTCCAACAGGAGACGGACATGAAAATCGGGAAAATTCTGGCGCTCGCGGTGATCGCGGTCGGGGCCACCACGGCAGCCGCCAATGCGAGTTGCGAAGGCCGCAAGACCACGGGAACCGTGCTCGGCGCCGGCGGCGGCGGGTTGCTCGGCAGTGCGGTGACGCATGGCAGCGCGGTCGGTGTGATCGGCGGCGCGGTGGTCGGCGGCGTCGCGGGCCATGAGATTGCGGCCAATGGCTGCCATCGCCGCTACCACCACGCGGCCTATTACTACGACCGCTACCACCACAAGCACTACTACCACACCGCCACCCGCTGACCCCTGGACTCCCTCTCCCCCGCGAAGCAGGGGGAGAGGGTTGGGGTGAGGTGGTTGTCGAAGGCTAAAACGTGAGCGCAGCAAGTGAACGCTGCAGGTTTTCCCGTGCGGCGGATTCCAACCGCTCGCGAAACAGCGCCGTGCTATAGATTTTCGGCCGCGCCAGGAATTGCCTCAGGATGTCCGCGCGGCCACGACGGAAGTCAGGCTCCGCCACCCAGTCGTACTCCCGCCGCACCTGTTGCTCGTATTCGTCGAACCGCTGCCGTGCAGCGCCAAGGATCGCAAGGTCGATGTCGACCACGATCTCCGCATCGCCGGGTTGCGGCAAGGCATTGTGCCGGGTCGCCAGGATCAATTCTCGCAACGGCGCCTGCGTTTCATCACCGACTGTGGTGTATTCCTCAAGAAGTCCACAAACGAGGTCCGCGCTGCGCTCCTCATTATCCCGCGCATGCGTGTCATAGATCGCGTCGTGATACAGGATCGCCAAGGCGACCAAACCGGGCGAGGCTATCGCCCACCGCGCGCTGTCGAACCACGCAAGGCATTCCTCGAGATGCTGCACGGTGTGATAGGCGCGATGCGGCTCGCTGTAGCGCGCGACCAATTCCTCGAACGCGCAGGGCGGCGGACATGACAAATCGAGGTCGTCAAAGGCCTGCCGCCAATTTGTCTCGAGATCGCTCATCGCAACGGAACTTTCGCATGCCATTGGTTTGTTTGCGAGCGGCCTGGCTGCGCTCACTGCGGATTTGGCCCTGAATCCGCCGCATTGCGTTTGCAAGTCTGGCGCCGGATCCCGCCGCAGAGAAACCGAGCATGCCCGCACGAACCTTTCCCATCGCCGCGATGCCGGCCAAGACCGTCGCCGACGAAATCGCGCGGCTCGAATGGCTGGCCGACCTGCTCGACTCGCGTTTCCGCATTCCCGGCACGCAGATCCGCTTCGGCCTCGATCCGTTGGTCGGGCTCGTCCCGGTGGCGGGCGATTTCATCGGCTTGCTGGTGAGCCTCTACATCGTGGTGGAGCTGGCCGATCTCGGCCTGCCGCTGTTCACCAAGCTGCGCATGCTCACCAACATCCTGCTCGATTTCTTCATCGGCAGCATTCCGCTGGTGGGCGACGTGCTGGACGTGGCCATCCGCGTCAACCGCAAGAACCTGGCGCTGGCCCGGCGCGCGCTGGAACGCCGCGGCCGCCTGTAATCAGGTGAAGATCGTCTTCTCCTCGCCGAAGAAGAGCGGTGAGCGGGAAAGATCGATGAATTTGCGCTCGTCCTCCAGGAGCTCGAGTCCGGCGGCCTGGCCTTCGGGCGAAGCGCTCGCCACCGTGAGGCTGGCCAGATCGCCCCACCACAGTTCCGCCACGCCGTCATACATCTCCGGCGCGTTGCGGCCGGCGCGGATGAGGTCGTTCAGCTCATGGGTGGTGGAATGGAACTGCACATAGCGCCGGATGCGCAGCACCTCGCGGTGGCGCGCGACCAGCGGCGCGTGACGGTCGAACCAGTAGCGCTGGAACTCCTCGCGCGACAGGCCGGGCAGGCGGTGCAGGCAGAAGCTGAGCTTGATCATGGCGGCACTCCGATGGCGCGAGCCATCCTAGCCGCAATCGGCCTGCCGTGCCGAATTCAAGACGCCAGGATGGGATGCACCTTCTGGCCCGCCTCGAGCCGCTCGGCGCCGCGCACGATTACCCGTTCGCCCGGCTTCACGGGACCGTGCACTTCCACCATCGTGCCGTCCTCGCTGCCGGTCTCGACCGCGACGCGCTGCGCCACGTCCTTGGGCCCGATCTTGAAGATGTAGGTGTTGTCCTCGCGCAGAACCAGCGCGTCGCGCGGCACGGCCAGCACGTCGTGCGGCTCGGCCGAGGGGATGTAGACCTTGGCCGCGTCGCCCACGAAAGCCTGCCCGGGCTTCAGCGACAGGCGCACTTCGATGGTGCGGCTGAGTTCGTCGCCGACCGGCACGATGGCGCGCACCGTCGAGGTCAGCGGCCGCTTGGCGATCACCACGGTCAGCATCATGCCTTCGCGCAGGAAATGGGCGCCGTCGATCGGCGCCTGGGTCTTCACTTCGATGGAATCGATGTCGACCAGGCGGATGATGTCCTTGCCGGGCGTGGCGTATTCGCCGGTGTTGATCAGGCGCGCCACCACGCGCCCCGGGAACGGCGCGCGAATCTCGCTGTGCTCGTATTGGTACCGGCTGCGTTGCATCGAGGCCTGCGCCTGGGCGAGCGCGGCCGCGTCCATGTCGCGGGTGGACGCGGTCTGGTCGCGGGTCGCCTTGGAGATGGCGTTCTGCGAGAACAGATTGTCCATGCGGGCGGCCTGGCTGCGGTCGAAATGAAGTTGGGCGGCGAGGCGTGCCACATTGGCCTTGTCGGAGGTGAGCTGCATGCCCGCCATGTTCTTGTCGATGCGGGCGACGATGTCGTTCTTCTTCACGATGGTGCCGACCTCTGCCACCCAGGCGACGCGGCCCTCGACCTCGGAGGCGAGCTTGGAATCGCTGCGCGCCATCACCGTACCCGGCAAGGTCAGCTTGGGCGCCATCTTCACCGCGCGCGCCTGCACCACGGTCACGTTGGGCGCGCTCGCCTGCTGCGCATGGGCCAACGGGCTGAGCGCGATCAGCACGGCTCCGGCGGCAAGCGCGCGGGTTCGAATCGAACGAAGACTCATGGTCATGCAGCCACACTTTCGGGTTGCAGGGGATTTGCCGGCGTTTGCGGCGCCTGGCGCAGCGCCAGCGGAGTCTCGCCGAGCCGCAACATGGCCGGAATGAGGATCAATGTGAAGACGTGGCTCACCAGGATACCGCCGACGATGACGGCGCCGAGGCCGCGATAGATCTCCGCCCCCGGTCCCGGAACGATGACCAGCGGCAGCATGCCGAAGATCGCCGTGAGCGTGCTGGAGAAAATCGGCCGCAGCCGCGTCTCCAGGCTCGAGCGCACCGCTTCCACGCGCGACATGCCTTCGGCTTCGGCCTGGCGGGTGCGGGCCACCAGCAGGATCGTGTTGTTCACCACCAGTCCCAGCACGATGATGAAGCCGATCATGGTCAGCAGGTCGAGCGGCTGGAACACGAACAGTCCCAGCAGCCTCAGCGCCGCCATGCCGCCCACCGTGCCGAGCGGCAGCGCGATGGTGGCGATGGCGGAGTCCTTCACGGACTTGAACAGCGCCGCCATGATGAGGAACAGCAGCAGCACCGCGAGGCCGAAATTCTTGCCCATGTTCCAAAGGGCATTGTCGAGATGGTTGGCGGCGGCGCCGTAGCTGACCGTGCCGTCCGGCGGCAGCAGCTTCTTGATCTGCGGCTCGATGTCCTTGCGGATGACGGCCATGGCGTCCTGCAGCGCCATGCCGCGCGGCGGCTGCAGGTTGAGCCCCACGGTGCGGCGGCGGTCGAGCCGGTAGGTCCCGCTCGGCGCCAAGGTCTGCTGCATCGAGACGAGGTGGCCGAAGGAGACGATGCCGCCGCTAGGCGTGGCGACCGGCGCGCCGCTGACCGCGTCGGGCGACTTCAGCGCCTGCGACTTGAGAATGAGGAACAGCTGGCGCTCGCCGTCGTAGCGCTGACCGACATAGGCGCCTTCGCCCAGCGCCTGCACCACGGTGGCCACGTCCGGCCGCGTCCAGCCGACCTCGGCGATGGCGCGGTCATCCGGTGAGAGCTTCAGCTGCGGCTGGTCGTAGTCGAGCGTGGGATTGGAATTGACCACGCCTTCGGGGAATTTCTGCGTCAGCAGCGCCATGCCCTTCTTGGCGGCCAGGCGCATCGCCTCGGCATCGTTGGACTGGATGTCGATGGAAATGCCTCCGCCTTCGCTGAAACCGCCGAACAGGCTTCCCATCTGCGCGAAGGCCTGGGCGTCGGGCAGGTCCTTGATCACCTCGGTGCGGACGATCTGCTCAAGCTTGGGGAAATCCTCGTCGTTGGGCACGCGGACGGCCATGTCCATGAATCCCGGCCCGTCCATCTTGACGTAGTAGTTGAGCAGCTTGGGCTGCTTCTTGCCCTGCATATAAGGCGTCAGCCTGTCGATAATGGGCCGGGCGATGTTCTTGTCGGCGAACTCGACGGTGGCGCCGGCGGGGAACTGGATGAATCCGTCGATGGCGGCGCGCTTGACCTGCGGCAGATATTGCAGGCTCGGCACCATCAGCCAGGTTCCCACCAGCGAGCCCAGGATCAGGCTTCCGATCCACACCTGGCGCTTCCGCGGCGTGTTGGTGAGGTTCATGATCACGTCGGTGATGCGGCGCCACACATTGGTGAGTTCCGAGATTTTGGGCCGCGTCTTCAGGAACAGCTGTGCCGCCACCGGCACGACCGCGATCGCTACGATCAGCGAGACGAACACGGCAAAGGCGATGGTTAGCGCCAGGTCTGCGAACAGCTGGCCCTCGACGTCCTTCAGGAAGATCACCGGCAGGAAGATGGCGACATTGGTGGCGGTGGAGGCGAGGAGCGCGCCCCACACCTGATCGGTGCCCTTCTGCGAGGCCTCGGCCGCCGGCATGCCGCGCTCGCGCAGCCGCAGGATGTTTTCGAAACAGACGATGGCCGCGTCGAGCACCATGCCGGTGGCGAAGGCAAGCCCCGCCAGCGACACCACGTTCAAGGTACGGCCCGCCACGTTCAGCAGGATCACCACCGCGAACAGGCAGATGGGAATGGCCGAGGAAATGATCAGCGTGCCGCGCCACTCGCGCATGAAGAACCACAGCACGCCGACCGCGAGCAGGATGCCCAGGATCAGGTCGGAGGTGACCATGCCCAGCGCCTGATTGATGAAGTGCGAGGGATCGAAGGAATATTGCAGCTTGACGTGCTGGTCCTTGGCCGGGCCGTCATTGATCTTCTGCAGCTCCGCCTTCACCGCGTTGACGGTGGCGAGCACATTGGCGCCCGAGGCCCGGAACACCTGGATGCCCAGGGCCGGATTGCCGTCCTGATAGGCGAAGCCCTGCGCCTTGCTGCGCCCGACATGCACGTCGGCGATGTCTCCCAGATGCACGGGCTTGCCTTCGCGCCACTCGAGAATCAGGCCCTTGAGATCGGCGACCGAATAGCGGCCGCGGAAGGACAAGCCGTATTGCCGGCGGCCGACATCGATGGTGCCGCCGGAAACGTCCTCCGAGCCGCTGATCTGCTGCGCCATCCTGGGAATCTGAATCCCCAGTTCTGCGGCGCGCACTGGATCGAACACGATGTCGAGCTCATCGGTGCCGCCATTGCCGTTGATCTGCGCGCTGCCGACGCCGGGCACCGATTCCAGGCGCGGGATCACCACGTCCTTGATAAACTGCTCGTAGTGATTGATGTCGTTCTTGTTGCCTGGCAGCTTCTGCATGAAGACGTAAAGCAGCGTGGCGTTTGAATCCTGCGTGCTCGCCAATTGCACGAAAGGCTTCTGTGCGTCCGCCGGCAGCGGGGGCAGGCGGT
>DATCOJ010000083.1:0-2583 GCA_036564785.1 Rhizomicrobium sp.
TGGCGCGCGCATGCATGTCGACGAAGGCGACATGGTCAAGCGCGGCCAGCGCATCGCGGAATGGGATCCGTATTCGCGGCCGGTTCTCACCGAGGTCGAGGGCACCATCGCGTTCGAGGATCTGGTCGAAGGCCAGTCGATCTCGGAAACGCTTGACGAATCCACCGGCATCGCCAAGCGCGTGGTCATCGACTGGCGCACCGGGCCGGTGCGCAACCAGCAGGACCTGCGCCCGGCGATCGTGATCAAGGGCAAGGACGGCAAGCTGCTGAAGCTTTCCCGCGGCGGCGAGGCGCGTTATCAGCTCGCCGTCGATGCCATCATCTCGGTCGATCCCGGCACGCGCGTGAATGCAGGCGACGTCATCGCCCGCATCCCGACCGAAAGCGCCAAGACGCGCGACATCACCGGCGGTCTGCCGCGGGTGGCGGAGCTGTTCGAGGCGCGCAAGCCCAAGGATTCGGCGGTCATCGCCGAGATCGGCGGCACCGTGCGCTTCGGCAAGGACTACAAGAACAAGCGTCGTCTCACGCTTGAGCCTACTGCCAAGGGCGACGAGCCGAGGGAGTACCTGATCCCGAAGGGCAAGCACATCCATCTGCAGGATGGCGACATCATCGAGAAGGGTGATTACATCGTCGAAGGCAATCCCGCCCCGCACGATATTCTCGCCATCAAGGGCGTTGAGGAACTGGCCGCCTATCTGGTGAACGAAATCCAGGAGGTCTACCGGCTGCAGGGCGTCAACATCAACGACAAGCACATCGAGGTGATCGTTCGCCAAATGCTGCAAAAGGTCGAGATCGACGAGCCCGGCGAAACCGAGCTGTTGCAGAGCGAGCAGATCGACAAGACCGAGATGGACGGGATCAACGCGCGCGCGATCGCCGACGGCAAGAAGCCGGCCAGCGGTCATCCCGTGCTGCTCGGCATCACCAAGGCGAGCCTGCAGACCCGCTCGTTCATTTCGGCGGCATCGTTCCAGGAGACCACGCGCGTACTCACCGAGGCCGCGGTCAACGGCAAGGCGGACACGCTCGATGGGCTCAAGGAAAACGTCATCGTTGGCCGCCTGATTCCGGCCGGCACCGGCGCCATGATGGACGAGTTGCGCGAAGTCGCCGTCAAACGCGACGCGCTCATCCTCGAGGAACGAGAAAAGGATGCCGCCAAGGCCGCGGCCAAGGCCGAGGCGGCCGAGGCACCGGCGCTGCCGGCGGCCGAATAAGGCAAGGACAATCGTGATCGAAAGGGGCCGCCCGCAAAGGCGGCCCCTTTTGCTTCCGATTTCTGGGCGGGAAGCGGTATAGGGCGGGGACGCGGGCGAAGGCCTGTAACCCTCGATTTTCCGGACCATTTCGCCTTGACTTGAGGGAGTCTGGCCGATACATACGCCACACTTTACGGCAGGCGGTGAGCTTCGCTTGTTCGGCACGGCCGCCCGGCTAACCCTTTGAGAGTGCTACGTTTTCTCAAAGCTTGGCCGGCGCATCGCCTCGACGATGAAGCTCAGACGCTGCCACTGACAGCCACTGTCAGACTCTGAAGTGAACGGCCGCGGCGCGTTAAGCGCATCACGGTCGTCCGGAACGGATAAGCGCCCCCGCACCTCAGGCGGATGGCGCGATTTCGTTTTGCGCGTGGGAATGCCGGGGCGAAAAGCCCAAAACGAACCGCGGGCGAGGGCGCCCGCGCGACCTGCAAGGGGCGAAAGCCTTAAACGATTCCGGGCTCACCAAGCCCAAACGAGGGATGCGAAGGCAAACGATGCCGACGATCAACCAACTGATTGCCAATCCGCGCAAGCCTCTCAGGGTGCGCGTCACGGCGCCGGCGCTGCAGGGTAGCCCGCAAAAGCGCGGCGTCTGCACGCGCGTCTACACCACGACGCCGAAGAAGCCGAACTCGGCGCTGCGCAAGGTCGCCAAGGTGCGCTTGACCAACGGCTTCGAGGTAATCGGCTACATCCCGGGCGAGGGGCACAATCTCCAGGAACATTCGGTGGTGATGATTCGCGGCGGCCGCGTGAAGGATCTGCCGGGCGTGCGCTACCACATCCTGCGCGGCGTGCTTGACACCCAAGGCGTCAAGAACCGCAAGCAGCGCCGTTCGAAGTACGGCGCCAAGCGTCCCAAATAATCGGAATCTGAGCCATGTCCCGCCGCCACGCCGCAGAAAAACGCGAAGTCATTCCGGACCCGAAGTTCGGCAACATCGTCGTCAGCAAGTTCATGAACGCCGTCATGTATGCCGGCAAGAAATCGGTGGCCGAAGGCATCGTCTACGGCGCGCTGGAGATGATCGAGAGCAAGACCAAGGCAAGCCCGCTCACGGTGTTCCAGCAGGCGCTCGACAATGTAATGCCGTCGATCGAAGTGCGCTCGCGCCGCGTCGGCGGCGCCACCTATCAGGTGCCGGTCGAGGTGCGGACCTCGCGGCGCCAGGCGCTCGGCATCCGCTGGATCATCTCGGCGGCGCGCGAGCGCAACGAAAAGACCATGACCGAGCGGCTCTCGGCCGAGTTGCTCGACGCTTCCAATAACAGGGGAAACGCCGTCAAGAAGCGCGAGGACACCCATAAGA
>DATCOJ010000084.1:0-9645 GCA_036564785.1 Rhizomicrobium sp.
CAGGTATGGGCCCCTGCACGAAACGCAGGCGGGCAACGGCGTCTCTGCCCAGATAGGCGTTGATCCGGCCGCACAATGCCCGGCTTTCGTGCTGGAGAAACAGCGACGCGCCCGGCTCGGCCTTGAGCGTCAGCACACCGCCGGTGGGGCCTTCCGCCATGCGGAACGGCTGGGCGACGCGGGCCACGTCGGACCCGGCGATCTCACGCCAGCGCAACACCAGCGTAGGATCGCGGAAGCCTGCCTTGGCAAAGGCAATGGCGCTCGTCTTGCCTGCCTCCCGAGCCACCGGCTCGGAGCGGTTGCGGCGTGCGGGAGGTGCCTCCGCCTGTTGCGATGTCGGCTTCTGCGCCATGGTACGCCGGTCTTTCCTCTTAAAAGATAATGCCTCCAGAGCGCCGTCCAAGACAGAGAGTTCAGGTTCCCGCGAAGGCTCTGCTCGCCTGGTATGATGCTCATCGCCGGGTGCTGCCTTGGCGCGCGCCTCAGGGCCGCCGGAGCGATCCCTACCGGATATGGCTCAGCGAGATCATGCTGCAGCAAACCACCGTCCAAGCCGTGGCGCGATATTATCGCGAGTTCACCCGGCGTTGGGCGACGGTGCAGGCTTTGGCTGCGGCACCGCTAGATGAGGTGCTCACGGCGTGGTCTGGGCTCGGTTACTACGCGCGGGCCAGAAACCTCCATCGCGCCGCCAAGATTGTTGTGGACGAATTCGGCGGCGCATTTCCGGCGAGCGCCGAGCTGCTGCGCCAGCTGCCGGGCGTTGGCCACTACACAGCCGCGGCCATCGCGGCGATCGCCTTCGATCTTCCCGAACTGGCTCTCGACGCCAATGCGGAGCGGGTGCTCGCCCGGATGTTCGCCGTCGATGAGCCGCTGCCGGCGGCCAAGCTGAAGCTGCGGGAACTTGGTCAGGCGCTGGTGCCGGGAACGCGCGCCGGAGATTTCGCGCAAGCCTTGATGGATCTCGGCGCCACCATCTGCACGCCGAGCAAGCCGGCGTGTCCGCGCTGCCCATGGTTCGACCGCTGCGAAGCGCGCAAGCGGGGCATTCAGGAGTCGTTGCCGGTCAAAGCGGGCAAGCCGGCGCGCCCATTGAAGCGCGGCGCGGCTTTCGTCGCGCGCGACGCGAGTGGCGCGATCCTGCTGGTCAAGCGGCCGGAGAATGGACTGCTCGGCAGCATGATGCAGCCGCCGCTCGGGCCATGGAGCGGCGATTTCCCCTCGAAGGCCGAGGCGATCAAACAGGCGCCGTTCAAGGCGGCGTGGAAGAAGCGGCTCGGTGTGGTTCGCCACGGGTTCACGCATTTCGAGCTGGAGATCGAGGTCTACAGCGCCGAGGTTGCGCGACGGCCGAGAGCGGAGGGCCGCTGGGTAAACGATTTGTCCCAGGCGGCGCTGCCAACGGTAATGCGCAAAATCATTGCTCATGCCTTCGACGACGCCGGACCGCTGTTCAGGCCAGTTCTGCCCTGAGCCTCTGGCGCAGGACATCGATCGAAATGAGCGAGCCGTTGTGCTCGTATTGCCAAAACGTCCACCCGTTGCAGGCATCGAGCCCCTGCACATGCGCGGCGATGCGGTGGATCGAGCCGGTCGCGTCGGAGCAGACCAGCGTGCCGTCGGCCCGGACCTTGGCGCGGTGGCGCTTCTGGTGGCCGTGCAGCACCGTGCCCGGCGGCAGCAATCCCTGCTCGACCACCCAGCCGAAAGGAATGCGCGGTTCGGCGCGCTTGGATTTGGTGACCTCCACAGCGTCGTCATTCGCTGGCGAAACCAACGCAATACGCTTGCGAGCGAGTACTGCGTAATCAGGATTGCGCTCGATGCCGATAAAGCGACGGCCGAGCCGCTTGGCGACGGCGCCGGTGGTGCCCGAGCCGAAGAAGGGATCGAGGATGACGTCTCCGGGCTTGCTTGACGCCACGATGACGCGATGAAGCAGGCTTTCCGGTTTCTGGGTCGAGTGGGCTTTGCTGCCGTTCGCGTCCTTCAACCGCTCACCGCCGGCGCAGATCGGCAAGGTCCAGTCCGAGCGCATCTGCAGCTCATCGTTCAGCGCCTTCATCGCTTCGTAGTTGAAGGTGTAGCTCTTCTGCTTGCGGTCGCGCGCCGCCCAGATCAGCGTCTCATGCGCATTGGTGAATCGTACGCCCCGGAAATTCGGCATCGGATTGGTCTTGCGCCAGACCACGTCGTTCAGGATCCAGAAGCCCAGATCCTGGAGGATCGCGCCGACGCGGAAGATGTTGTGGTACGAGCCGATCACCCACAGCGCGCCGGTGTCTTTCAGCACACGCCGAGCCGCAGTGAGCCAGTCGCGGGTGAAACGGTCGTAGTCGGCGAAGCTGCCGAATTGATCCCAGTCGTCGTCGACCGCATCGACCCTGGAATTGTCCGGCCGGCGCAGCTCGCCCTCGAGTTGAAGGTTGTAGGGCGGATCGGCGAAGATGAGGTCGGCGCAACCTTCCGGCAGCGCTTTCATGACCTCGATGCAATCGCCTTCCAGGACGCCGCCGACGGCATCTGCCAATTCGATCTCCCGCACCCGCGTCCCCTTTTGTCCACAGGAGCGATGGTGATTCGGCGGGACTCGCAGGTCAAGAGTCCTAGGTGAGTCAAAATGTTACAGCGAAGTCCTCAGAGCATCCACAGATGAGTGGACAGGGGCTCAGGCAGCCTCGGCGGCCGGCTCGGGCTGGACCAGGCCGGCGAGGATGGCATCCGAAGCCTCGGGATGCAGCAACCGGTAGACCGGGGCGAAGCTGCGGCGGTGGTGCGGGCAGGGCCCCAAGCGGTTGAGCGCCGTAAGATGTTCCTCTGTGCCATAGCCCTTGTTGGTGAACCAGCCATAGCCCGGATGGGCTTCGTGCAGCGCCACCATCATGCGGTCGCGCGTCACTTTGGCGATGATGGAGGCGGCGGCGATGGAGACCGAGCGCGCGTCGCCGTCAACGATGGTGTCGCAAGGGCAGGGCAGCGCCGGCGCGTCATTGCCGTCCACCAGCGCGAACATCGGTGCCGTGGCCAGCGCCCGCACCGCTCGCGCCATGGCGAGATGAGTCGCCTGGCGGATGTTGACCAGATCGATCTCGTCCACGCTGGCCTCGCCCACGCCGACCGCCAGCGCCATCTCCAGGATGCGAGGGTAGAGCTCTTCGCGACCGTCCGGCGTGAGTTGCTTGGAATCGTTGAGGCCCTTGGGAATCCGTTTGCGCTCGAAGATCACAGCTGCCGCCACCACCGGACCGGCCAATGGGCCGCGGCCGGCTTCGTCCACGCCGCAGATGGGACCGGCCATGGTCTTCAAAGCGCGCGACTCGAAAATGTAGTGCGGCATGGGCCGCTTATAGCGCAGCCCGGGCGAAGCCGTCAGCGGCGCCGGCCGGACTATTCACACGAATCAGCGGCGGCGGACCAACTGCTCCACAGACAGAGAGAGGGCGATTGCTCCTGCCGCGATGCTGAGCGGCAGCGAGGCGGCAATGGCCGGCGCGAGCCGCGCAAGCGTGTCCTCGATCCCGGAGACAGGAACGAGCAGCAGCAGAGCGAGCGCGCAAAGAAGCAGAGCGGCCGTCGAAATCATGGAGCGCAGCCATTCAAGCCCGGCCACCCGCTGCATCACCCGCGCGGAAAATCCGTTGTCGGCGACCGCCGGCAGCGGCCGGGAAAGCAGATCGTCCAGTTCATCGTTCATCGGACTCGTTCCCGCTGCCAGCCCGGCAGCAGCCTGCGCAATTTCTCACGCCCGCGCAGCACATGCGATTTCACGGTTCCGAGCGGCATGCCGAGCGTCACCGCGGCCTCCTCATGCGATTGCCCGAGCGCCAAGCACAGCGTGAGCGCCGCGCGCTCGGCCAGCGCGAGTTTCGACATCGCAGATTCGAGATCAAGTCTGGCAAGCTGCGCCTCTTCGGGATGCGGCATCGCGCCGGCCTCCTCGAACCCCTCGGGACTTTCCTCCCTGCGGCGGCGCGCCTGCATCAGAAACCGCGACCAGGCGATGCGATAGAGCCAGCCGGCGAAGCTTCCGTCGCCGCGGAATTGCGCGATCTTGCGGAAAGCCTCGAGGAACGTCTCCTGCGCCAGATCGTCGGCGAGCGCGCCGTCGCCCCGCGTCAGCCGCATCAGGAAGCCGCGCAAGGCGGACTGATGCATCCGCACCAGGGCGCCGAAGGCGGCGCTGTCCTTCGCGGCCGCCCGCGCCAGGAGATCGGGTTCGTTCATACCGCGCCAGCATAGCGCCTCAATGCCGCGGCCGGTCGAACAGCGCGCCGAGCAGCCGCGCAACGCCGATCATGAAGGGAAAGATGCCGATGACGGGCAGCCAGTTCGGCATGCGGTCGCCGTCGAACAGCGTTCCGCCGCCGCCCATCGCCCAGAAGAACACGGCCAGTGCCACGCCGATGCACATCAGAAAGATACCCGAGGCGATGGGGCTGCCGCCCCGGTCGTAGTCGCGTCCGTTGACAAGCGCCTCGGGCGGCACCGGCTGGCCCTTCTCAACCAGGGTCTCCACCATGCGGTGACGGCTGGCGCGCTCCCGATAGCGGAAGAAGCTGGAAACGAAAACGATGAGCACGATGGCGCCCCAGAAGATGAGCGCCGCGGTCATTCCGTGGGTGACGAACATGGCTTGCCCCTTTCGGCCGGTTTCACCCTAGATGCTGCGGCCGCCGGTTTTGGATGCAGCGCGTCCGGTGAAATTTTCTTGCGGAATTGAACCGCGATTCTCGAAACTCTTCGGCCTCGGCCTCCTCTCACCCCGCCATTTCCCTGGGATTATTCGAACCTCCAAAAAACGAGGGGGGGCCCCTCCCTCAGAGCAAAGCCAGTTGGTCGCCGGCCTGAGCGGGCTTGCGGAATTGCGACAGGTCGAGCGGGCGGGAGTCCCGGTTCAGACCCAGCTTCTTCACCGCCAGGTGAAAGCGCTTGGCGATCATCTCGGCATAGGGCCCGGTGCCGCGCATGCGGCTATGCCAGGCGCTGTCGTAATCCTTGCCGCCGCGCATGGAGCGCACCAGTGACATCACGTGTCGCGCACGGCCGGGCTCATTCGCCTCGAGCCATTCGCGGAACAGATCCTTGATCTCCAGCGGCAGGCGCAGCAGCACGTAACCCGCCGACTGTGCCCCGGCCTCGACCGCTGCCGCCATCACGGATTCGAGCTCTTCGTCATTCAAGGCCGGGATCACAGGCGCGAACATCACGCTCGCCGGAACGCCGGCATCGCGCAATCCTTTGATAGCTTCCAAGCGGCGTGGCGGCGTGGAAGCACGCGGCTCCATGACGCGCGCCAGCTTGCGGTCGAGCGTGGTGACCGACAGCGCCACCTTCACCAATCCCAACTCCGCCATGGGTGCCAGGAGATCCAAGTCGCGCAGCACCAGCGCCGATTTGGTCACGATGCCCACCGGATGGCGGAATTCGTACAGCACCTCCAGGATACCGCGCATGATGCGCATGCGCTTTTCCAGCGGCTGATAGGGATCGGTGTTGGTGCCGATGGCGATGGTGCGCGGCACGTAATTCGGCGCCGACAATTCCCGCGCCAGCAGCTTGGCCGCATCCGGCTTGGCGAACAGCCGCGACTCGAAATCGGCGCCGGGCGACAGCCCGAGATAGGCGTGCGTCGGCCGTGCGAAACAATAGATGCAGCCATGCTCGCAGCCTCGATAGGGATTGATCGAGCGGTCGAAGGATATATCCGGCGACTTGTTGCGGGCGATGATGGTGCGGGTGGAATCGACGGTCACCTCAGTCCTGAGCGGGGGCAGGGGCTCGTCCTCGCCGGACCAGCCGTCATCGACCAGGACGCGGCTTTCCCGCTCGTAGCGCCCCGAGGCATTCGAGACGGCGCCACGTCCCCTCAGCCGCCTCGGATCGGCGGTAATGTCGAGTACGGTTGTCATGAGAACAAAAGTAGGGTATAAATCTGGACTTGTCAAGAACAACTAGGATGAAATGGCTAGTCGCCATTGCCGGGTGGACGCCCCACATCTGGTGCGAGGTACAAGATGAAGGCAGCTCCAACACGGGCAATGCGCCTGATCGCATGTGGACAGGTGTACGAGTCGCTTGAACGGCAGGCGGAGAAATCGCCACACTTGGAGATCGCATTGCGAGTCTGCGAACGGCGGATGGCAGCTCAATTGTCGCAGGGGGCAGACAGTCATGCTTAAAGACGCGCTCGATCATGGATCAAATACCCTTCTCGCATGCGAGCGGAACATGAAAGAAGGCATTCGCTCCGACCAGAAAGCTTCAGGGCATGTGTTAGGTGGCTACGAGCTTGCGCTAGCCGACGCTTTCCGCTGGCTCAAAGAGCGCAATGCGCACTCGATTCACGCGATCGTCACCGATCCGCCTTATGGCCTGAAGGAATATTCCGAAGAGGAAAAAGGGAAGCTGCGAAGCGGGCGCGGCGGCATATGGCGCCAGCCTCCATCCTTCGATGGCCACATGCGCAGTCCGCTTCCCAGGTTCACCGTGTTGGACGACTCGGATATTGCGGCGCTGCGCTTGTTCTTTCTGAAGTTTGCCGCAAATGCGATGCGTGTGCTGGTGCCGGGCGGTCACGTGATGATTGCGACAAATCCCCTGCTATCCCAATTCGTCTATGTTCCTATGATGGAAGCAGGATTTGAGAAGCGCGGAGAGATCATTCGTCTTGTTCAAACGCTCCGTGGCGGTGACCGGCCGAAAAACGCGCACGAGGAGTTTCACGACGTTTCGGTCATGCCGCGATCCGGGTGGGAGCCTTGGGGCTTGTTTCGAAAACCTTGCGAAGGCCGCGTCCAGGACAATCTCCGCAAATGGGGCACGGGCGGGTTGCGGCGGATTTCCGGCCACGCCCCGTTCGTGGATGTCATTCGGTCATCCCCCGCAAGAAATGGCGAACGGCGGATTGCGTCCCACCCGTCCCTCAAGCCTCAGGCGTTCATGCGACAACTGGTTCGCGCCGCGCTTCCCTTGGGAAAGGGGGTCATCCTGGACCCATTCATGGGGTCTGGATCCACAATTGCGGCGGCGTCGGCCGTAGGTTACGCCAGCATTGGTATCGAGATAGACTCGGCGTACTTTTCGATTGCCAAGAAAGCGATCCCGGCTCTCGCCCGTTATGCGCCGGCCGAGCTGAACTTGGACGGGGCCGGGGAAACAATTGGCGCTTCCAAGAGATCTAAAGCCCATTCACATCGAGAAGGCGGTCGAGCACGTTGAGCGCGAGGCGGCTGACCTCATCGATCTCTATCTCGAACAAGCAAATGTCTTCAGCGCGATCATCGGTATCTTCGGCGTGCGCGGGCTGCACGCGGTTAGTCCGTACAAGAAGCACAAGCACCCAGACGTTGCGCAGCAACGCTTTCCGGACCTGTCGCTGAGAGGCAAACTCAACCCTCCGCCGGAGGAAGCCTTGGAATCGAAGGGCAGCACACGCCCATGGGCGATCCAGTCCCATTACAATCATTCGGGCTGGTACGTGATCTGGCGCTATCTTGTAGACACCACGGAGTCCATCAAGCCTGGGCATCCCGTGGTTATTTGGCGCGTCGATGTCGTATTTCTGATGGCCGACAACTGGAAATATGAGGGCAGTAAGGCGGCTGAAGGCAAAGGCGGCAGAACTCACACATTCGGCGTGAGGAATGCGGCCAAGACGCTGGCAGGATGCGCGGCCTATGCTTGGCCCGGAATTGTCGTCAAGGCGGGGAAGCCGGTATTGGCTTAGCCGCCGAGACAGCCTTGGCCTCTCGAATGCGGACAGCGGGCCAGCACCTCGCGCTGGACGCTGGCCAGCAGCTCGGTTAGCGCGTCATCGAGCGCGGCTTGGGTCTCGTCCGTGTCGCCAATTCAGTTGAGGCCGGTGTGGGCGGTTACGCCGGAAGGTACGCGCGCCTATTCCGTCAGGCCGAACACCGTCACGGTCTTGAAGGCTCCGACATAGACGCGGCCATTTGCCTCGAGCGGCGAGAGGAACGGGCCGCTGGTGCTCCAGTTGCCCGCGTTGGCGGCGAACAGTGGTGCGCCCAGAGCGATCGCGTCGTAGGCCTCCAGCTGCTCCGTGGTGCCGCGCCGGATCAGCCATACGACGGCCGTGCCGGCCGTACTGCCGTTCGAGGACACGATCGGGAACGATCCGCCATAGCCGGCCCCGGTGGTTCCCGCCGCCAGCACGTTGAGCTTCGGATTGGCGCTGGTGTCGACGCTGAAGGAGCGCAGCACGTCGCCGCCGGCCTGATAGAACACGATGCCGCCGCTCGCGCCGGCGTAGTAAGACGGACCGCACCAGCAGCCGCCGCCCACCTGGAATTTCTGCAGCGCCTGATAGCCGTTCTTGCCCTCAAGTCCGTTGAGGTGGGTCGAGTCCAGCAGATAAAGCGTGCTGGCCTTGCCCATGGCGAGCAGCAATGGCGGCGCAGTCTGGCCGGTCACCAGCGGAACCAGCATGGCGCCGCCCGAGCCGAAATCCGTGTCGCCGTTGTTGAGCTGCTGATAGTTGCTGGGGGTGAAGGTGCCGGACGGCTTTTTCTGCAAATCGCTGGTGAGCGCGATCACGCTTTCGCCATAGCCCTTCATGCCGCGGCCCAGATTGTAGTTGCCGTTGCCGGTGATGGCATAGACGGTGCCGGCGGCATCGATGGCCGGCGAATAGCCCGCCATCCAGATGCTGGAAAGCTCGTAGCCGGCGGCGGCCTCGATGGTGTTGAACTTGGCCGTCAGGTTGAGGCTTGAATCGTAGCGCAACATCCAACCCGAGATGCTGCCTGCATTGCTGTCGCAATGGGAGCCAATGCCGACATAGAGGGAGCCGTCGACATAGGCCAGGCTGGTGCGGCTCCACTGATTTTGCGGATCGAAGTGAATCTTGCCGCCGGTGGCGAGCTTGGCCTGGGGATGAATCTCGACCGGCTTGATCAGGTCATTGCCGGTGCCCAGATCGATGGCATGCAGCTTGGTGTGGAAGGAGAAATGCGCTGGCTCGGTGGCCGCGACCAGATAGATGGTGGCCGCGTTGGGCGCGCTGCGCACGATCACCGGCGTGCTGGAGATGCCGTATTCGGGATGGACGTCGCCGCAGCCGACATCGGCGGTGGGCTGGGGAATGCCGAGATGGCGCTGCCACAGGATGCTGTAGTCCTGCGCGTCATAGGCATAGACGGTGTCGTGGCCGGTGGCGACGATCAGCACGTTGTGCACGGAATTGTCCGGCATCTGGAAATTGGAGACCATCAGGGGCTGGGCCATCACGTTGCCGTCCACGTTCAGCGTCGTCAGCTTTCCGAAATTGGCGGAATGGACGGTGGTCGGCGTCAAGTCCGTCTCGCTCTGGTTCCAGCCGGTCGGGTAATTGTCGTTGTGATAGCGCAGCACGTCGGTCGGGGTGCCGGAATAGGGGCGCTTCAGGCCCTGCGCCGCCTGCGGATGCAGTCCCCGCTCCGGCAGCGGCGCGATGACGATCGCCTGAGCGGGCGGGTGGGTGTGCGAGACTCTCTTCTGCGGCGTGCCGTTGCGTTCCAGGCTGTCGGGCGGAAGCGGCCAGTGCAGCCGCGCCGCCATTGCGGACGAGCCAAGCGCGAGTGTCACGGCGAGCGAGCAGGCGACGTACAAGGTGCGGCGCAGCATGGAAGGGTCCCTCTGGGC
>DATCOJ010000085.1:0-2837 GCA_036564785.1 Rhizomicrobium sp.
GCGCTGTACCCAGTTGATCGCCGTACTGATGCCCACCCCAAATTGGGCCGCCGCCTGATGCCGCGACAGGCCGCCTTTGATGACAGCCCTGACCACCCGCTCACGAAGGTCGTTCGAATAGGCTCGTCCCATCCATGCTGGCCTCCTTCCCAGCCAGCATGTTGAATCAGAACCCTTCTGATTTGGGAATCTGGAGGGTTCTGTGAGGTCGCGCTCACGCGAGGGCGCGGCAAGCGCTTATAACGCGACCTCATTGAAGCCGGATTGAACGAAGGCGCGGGAGAATATGCACGGTGGTGCGGCTATGGGGATAGTTTCTGATCGCGGGTTGCTATCGGCAGACTGCGGAGCTGACGCGGCGACGTTTTGGTTGCGCAATGGCGGCAACTTGAGACAGAGAGCATTTTAAAGGCGGTCGCGATTGATGGCCCGCTGCATCGAATAGTTTCCGTCGCGCTGTTTGGCCGCACGGATTCGGCAGCGTCTACGATGATCGAGACGATGGGATCATAATGGCGAATGACGATCTTCGTGCACGGCATAAGTTGACTCACGATGTGTCGCACCGGAACGATTGAGTTGGAGCGCCGGAACAGCTGAAGCTGTGTCGAAAGCGCTCGATGATGCGCATGACGCCACCACAATCAGGACAGGCGGGAACCTTGGCCCACGTCAGAGCGTCCGAATCCACAGGCGACGGCTCGCCATCGTTTGGCGCTGTCCGCTCACGATCGAGAAGTTTGCTGCAAAGGGCGAGTTTGGCAGCGCGATGGCCGTTGGCCATGAAGCCGAAGTGGCGGATGCGATGGAAGCCATCGGGCAGCGTGTGAAGAAGGAAGCGGCGGATGAACTCGTCGGGCTTGAGCTTCATGATCTTTGTCGCGCCGTTCTGGCGGTAGTCCTTCCAGGTGAAGGCGACGTGATCTTCGTCGAGGGCGACGAGCCGGCTGTTGGCGATTGCAACGCGATGGGTATAGCGGCCGAGATAGGCAAGCACCTGCTCGGGGCCGCCGAACGGCCGCTTGGCGTAGACGACCCAGCTGATGCGCCGCATCGCGACGAGGTGAGCTGCGAAGGCAGCAGGCTCAGCCAGGGATGAGAGATCGCCGAAGAAGTTCAGGGTGCCGGCGTCGAAGGCGGCGGTCAGATGTTCGAGAAACAGGCGTCTGAACAGCCGGGCGAGCGGTTTGACGGCCAGGAAGAAGTTTGGTCGGCTGGCGATCCAGCGCGCGCCATCGGGCGAGAGGCCGCCGCCCGGCACGACGCAGTGGACGTGGGGATGGTGCGTCAGCGCCTGTCCCCAGGTATGCAGGACGGCGACGACGCCGATCCCGGCGCCGAGCCGGCGTGGATTGGCGGCGAGCGTCGACATTGCCTCGGCGGCGGCTTTGAACAGGATCGCATAAACGATGGCCTTGTTCTGAAAGGCGATCGCGGCGATCGGAGCCGGCAGTGTGAAGACGACGTGGAAATAGGGAACCGGCAGCAGGTCGGCTTCTCGCGCGGCGAGCCACGCGGCTCGGGCTGGCCCCTGACACTTCGGACAGTGCCGGTTGCGGCAAGAATTATAGGCGACGCGTGTCGTGCCGCAGTCGTCGCAAGCCTCCATGTGGCCGCCGAGCGCCTCTGTCCGGCACGCCACGATCGCGCTCATCACGCGCCGCTCGACCCGCCCCAGATGACCGGCATGTACACGGCGATAGATATCGCCATGCCGGCGCAGAATATCGGCAATCTCGATGGCGGGCCTGTCGGAGCGGGTGTCGGGGCGGATCATCACCCGCATCCCGCCGCGGATCATCTAGGTGGCGTCACCTCCAGCGACAGGCGATCGAGCGGGCTCTGCGTCGCCCGGATCGTATCGGTAGCGACCTGCGTGTAGCGCGCTGTCGACGACAAATTATTGTGCCCGAGCAAGACCTGGATGATCCGGATATCGGTTCCGTTCTCGAGAAGATGCGTCGCGAAGCTGTGGCGCAGCGTGTGGAGCGTGACGCGCTTGGTGAGGCCCGCAGCCTTCACCGCCGACCGACAGGCGGCGTGCAACACGGTCTGATCGATCGGATGATCTTCGTCGCGACCAGGGAACAGATAAAGCCGCGGCCGGGCGAGCCGCCAGTAGGTGCGCAAGATGCCCAGCAGCTGGGGCGACAGCATCACGTTGCGATCCTTCGCGCCCTTGCCGTGGCGCACCTGGATGACGCCGCGGGCGCTGTCGATGTCTTCGATCCGCAGCCCCGCGACTTCGGAGGCCCTGAGTCCGGCCGCATAGGCGGTGGTGAGCGCGGCGCGGCTCTTTAGGCTGGACACGGCCTCGAGGAACTGAACCACTTCGTCGGCGCTGAGAACGACCGGCAGCTTGCGCGGTTCTCGCGCATAGGGAATGCGCTCCGGGATGAGCGCCTCGCCGAGCGTGACGCCGTAGAAAAACCGTAGCGCACAGACGATCTGGTTCAGCGCCGGCCATGATATGCCGATCGAGACCAGATGCACCTGGAAGGCGCGGACGTCTTCCAGCTCTAACCGGTCAGGCGATCGGCCAAAATAGCGGCTGAACTTCGAAACCGCGCTGATGTAGGATCGTTGCGTCGCCGGCGACAGATTGCGGACGGTCATGTCTTCGATCATGCGGCGGCGAAGAGGGCTCAAATCGGCCATCTCGATACTCCTGTCTGAGGGGGTGGGCTCCAACACCCACATCCTCTCAGCCAGGAGGCGATCTACGCCACCTTGCCCCTCACGCCGCGACAGCGGCTTCGTTCAATCCAGTTTCGCCAATCAATCGCCAAATTCTGCCAAAGTAGTGCTAGTCGCCCGATTCATTCAGATTGCAGGGT
>DATCOJ010000086.1:0-19186 GCA_036564785.1 Rhizomicrobium sp.
GGGTGCTTTCCGCGTCCAGTACGAAGCCGGCCGCCTCCACCTCCTCGCGAACGGATGCAGGCTCAATCCGATGCAGGAACTGGGCGTCGCTCGTGCCCGCCCCGACGGCGGCGTCGTGGTCTACGATGACGTAGGACCCACCGGGCTTCAGCCGTTCGTAGACAGCTCGATTGAAGTGGGCCGCTGTCGCGCCCCTGGCCTGGATCAGCGCGGTGTGGAGATCGTGGTAGAACAGGTGCAGCCACAGGACATCTGCGGGTTGCGTGGCCTGCGACATCGCGACGAGGTCCGCCGAGACGGCTTCGACGTTCTCTCGGCCCGGCTCCTTCGCGAGCGCCTGCATACGGCCGACCGGATCGTTCTTGAAGTGGGCGACTTCGGCCGGCACGAAGCTGTAGACCCGTCCTTCGGGTCCCACGATGTCGGAGAAGAGACGGGTCCAATCGCCGTCGCCTGGGTAGACGTCGATGACGGTGGAGCCCGCATCGACACGTGCGAACCGGATCAACTCGGATAGTTTGGATTGGTCGTACATTTTGATCTCCGTTTCGGTTGAACACTCTAAAGGCGCGGCGCGCTAGGCGCGATCCACGGCTCATCCAAGCGGCCGGCGGCCGCGAGGCGGAAGGGGGAGACGCGCCAGGATCAACTCGCAGGCCCAATTGACGTCATGGTAGACGTCTTCGTTGCGAATGCGGACGATGCGCCATCCTTTCGAGCGAAGATAGGCGTCGCGGCGCCGATCATGCTCAAGCTCTTCTTTGCTGCCATGCGTGGCGCCATCGACTTCCACGACAAGCTTGCCTTGGAGAATTGCGAAATCCGCAATGTACGGCCCGATCGGATGCTGGCGGCGAAAGTTGTAACCGATCGCGCGAAGCGTGCGCAGGTGTACCCATAGTACGACCTCCGCCTTCGGCATCGCGCTGCGAAACTTCTTGGCTCTTTGCCGCGCCAGATTCTGACCTTCGCGCACCGCTCCCCCTTCCGTCTCGCGCTCGCTGCGCTCGCTCTCGCCACCTCCCCCGCAAGCGGGGGAGGATAACGACGGAGTCGAGCAACGGCCATACTGCGATGGACACTGCTGCGATGAACCTCGGCGAGACGGCCCCCACGCTGCCGGCGGCGCATAGGCGTCGTAGCGAGGGAAAGCAGGCGTGTTTGGGCGCTATCCTCCCCCGCTTGCGGGTGACGCGACGACCGCCTGGAATAACGGTTTGGGAGCGTAGTGGTTATCCTCCCCCGCTTGCGGGGGAGGTGCCGAGCGGCCGCAGGCCGCGAGGCGGAAGGGGGAGATGTGCCAGACGAGTCTCGCTTCCCCCGCAACGCTTCCCGCCGCCAGATGCGGCCTTCCATTCCGATACTGTACTTGGTGAGGAGTGGGCAAACCGTTTTGTCATGCCCGGATCGGGATAACGGAATCTATGCGGGCGCATTAACGGAAGAATGAAATCGCGCCGCCCTTGGATCTCGTTGGAACTGGCAATTCCTAAAGTCCAATGCCTGCGCCCGGCCGTCTTAGAGCACGTATCCAGGTCTGCAGTGTCGCGCGGTCGCTAGCTACAATGGGATAGTGTCGCGCTCGACAAGTCGCCTTTGCCCCTGGCGAAAGGCGTGATGTGGTTACGATCATACCAGACTCCGCACCCTCATTTTCCACATCTGCATAAAGCGCTTTGACAACGACTTTCTCGATGGCTGTCTTTTGCCGCTTGCACTGGACGATCAGTTGAGCAGGTCCATTCACATTCACACCGGGTCTCCAAGCGCGAATGTCTACCCCATCATCATTGCGCCCCTTGCCCAATTTGACGCTGAATCCAGCGCGGTCGAAAAATTCGGCCGATAACTGTTCAAATTTTCGCCAATTTATCTTGTCAACCTCCGAGAAATTTCGGTTTAGGTAGTCAATGAATCGCTGATCGAAAAAATTGCCATAATGGGCATCCAACTTCTCGCTCTCGAACAAGCTCTTGAGTTCAATAATGTTCTCCCACTCTGACTCTTGGGGGCCAAACCAGTTTACGCGCGCGGTCTCGTATGCAATATGGTCATCCATCATCTCCAGTGCCATTCTTCCACCGATCGCACCAAGCGACTCAAAGCATCCTTCAACAAAGGGAGTCGGATCGAGCATTCTTTTGCCCTCTCCACGATCGATCCGCTCAATCTCGCCTTCCATCCATGCAAGGTGCCGACGACTCACCTCCAGGGCTACAACACGTAGCTTGGGGTTGCGCTTGTAGGCATGAAAAAGGCGAATGCCAGGCAGATGATTGACTGGCCTTTCAAGCCGGCCAAGTTTGAACAGCAGCCCTTCGACCATTCCTTCGTAGACAATCGATTCTATTCGAAAATAATCTTCGTCTTCGGCACCGGCGTATTCTGAGAACTGGTCCGCCTCCTCAAAAAATGTGTCAATATCGCATCGACTCAAAGCAACTCCAGCCTTGACGCCGATAATCTCGGCTAAGCTCTCGTAAAGCCCGGCTCCCTGGATATGCAGCCTGCCCAAGCAGACCTCCCGATCAATCAGCTAACTGGTCAAGTTTTTAGCAGTGATTGTAGTCGCATGCTTCAGATAAAATTGGGGGGCCTTTAGCCCTCCACGGGTGGTCACGTGGTCTCAGATTGCGCCGCCATTCCAATCGCTTATCACTTTTCAGGACAGGAATGCTGCCGGAGCTGTCCACCACGGCTTGCAGCGGGTGTAGACTGTCTGTCATGAGCGAATCGCAAACGACAGAACGAGCGGCGGGAGGCGTCGCGTCTCCGGCATCCGCCCCGGACGAAAGCCCGAAGCGGCGGGCGGGTGCGCCGCGCGGCAATCGCAATGCGCTCAAGCACGGGCGCCACAGCGCCGCTGCTTGCGCCGAGCGCGCGGCGGCTCGGGCGCGCCTCCTCGCTGCCATCCCTGATCCCAATTTTCATTCGAGCCGATGGCAGGCGTTGGCGGGGGGTGGGGGGTCGCCCCTCTCTTCGGCATTCAAAGGGAACAATTATCTTGCGCAAGGAGGATCGCCTGAGCCTGCGCCGCCCAATCCAGGGCCGCTCCAACCGCTGCGGCCTCGCGGCGCTCCGCCCGGCAATGGCAATGCCCTGAAACACGGCCGCCGCAGCGCCAAGCGGCGCGCCCTCTGGAAGGCCGTTCAGGGATTCATGCGCGCGGTGCGGGCCTGTCTCGCCGAGGTGGATGCGCGGTCCCGTCAGGGTCGTCATGCAGAGGTGCGAGCCGCTATGGTGCGCGTCCCGAACCACCGCGAAAGGCCGCCCCATGCCGCTTAGCAACGCCCAGATGCGCGACGTGCAGTCGATCCTGCACCCCTACACCAACCTGGTGAAGTTCCGCGATACGGGGCCGATGATCATCGAGCGCGGCAAGGGCGTGCGGGTCTATGACGAGCACGGCAAGGACTACATCGAGGCGATGAGCGGCTTGTGGTGCGCCGCACTCGGCTGGGGCGAGCCGGTGCTGGCCCAGGTCGCCGCCGAGCAGATGAACAAGCTCGCCTTCGGCCATCTGTTCTCCGGCAAGAGCCACGAGCCCGGCATCGCGCTGGCCGAGAAGCTGAAGGAGATCGCGCCGTTTCCCGTGGGCAAGGTGTTCTTCGCCAATTCCGGCTCCGAGGCCAACGACACGCAGATCAAGCTCTATTGGTACGCCAACAATGCGCGCGGGCTCTCGCAGAAGAAAAAGATCATCAGCCGCGCCAAGGCCTATCACGGCGTCACCATGGCGAGCGCGAGCCTCACGGGGCTCCCCGCGAACCACCGCAGCTGGGATCTGCCGCTGCCGTTCGTGGTGTTCGCCGAATGCCCGCACTATTACCGCAAGGGCCTGGACGGCGAGAGCGAGGAGCAGTTCGCGCGCCGCATGGCCGGCGATTTGCAGACGCTGATCTTGGAGGAAGGGCCGGACACCATCGCCGCCATGATCGCCGAGCCCGTGCAAGGCGCCGGCGGCGTGATCCTGCCGCCGAAGGGCTACTTCCGCGAGATCGGCGCCGTGCTCGCCAAATACGGCATTCCGCTGATCGACGACGAAGTGATCACCGGCTTCGGCCGCACCGGCAATTGGTTCGGCTGCGAGACTTACGGCTTCCAGCCGGAGAGCATGACCTTGGCGAAAGCGCTGTCGAGCTCCTATCTGCCGATCTCCGCCGTGCTGCTGTCGCCGGAGCTGAGCGAGATCATCGAAGAGGAAAGCGGCCGCATCGGCAATTTCGGCCACGGCTTCACCTATACCGGCCACCCCGTCTGCGCCGCCGTCGCCCTCAAGACCATCGAGCTCTATCAGGAGCGCGACATCGTGGGGCATGTGCGCCGCGTGGCGCCGCGCTTCCAGAAGCGTCTGGCGCGGCTGGCCGAGCATCCGCTGGTGGGCGAGGCGCAAGGCGTCGGTCTCATCGGCGGCATCGAACTGGTGGCGGACAAGCAGACGCGCGCCAATTTCGATCCGGCGAAAGCCGTCGCCGCCACCGTGTTCGGCTTCGCGCAGGAGGAAGGCGTCATCACCCGCGCGCTGCTGGGCGACCGCATCGCCTTCTGCCCGCCGCTGGTGATCACGGAAAGCGAGATCGACGAGCTGTTCGACCGCTTCGAGCGCGGCCTCAACCGCGGCCTTGACTGGGCGCGGCGCGAGGGATTGGTCGGCGGTGGGTAGCAAGAAGTAGTACGTTATGCTACCATCATGCGAGTCAATTGAGGTCAGCCATGGTTGAGAAAATCAGCATCTCGCTCCCCCGCGACATGGTCGAGGACATCAAGCAAGCGGTCGATCGCGGCGCCTACGCCACCACCAGCGAAGTGCTGCGCGATGCTGTGCGCGACTGGCAGAAGAAGAATGTCGTCGATCGCTACGAGCGCTTGCGTGCTCGTTCGAAGGCCGATCTCAAATGCATGGTGCAGGAGGGGATCGCATCCGCGGACCGCGGAGAGGTTGCTCCCCTTGAGGAGGTCGCCGACCGCCTCATTAAGAAATATGCGGCCATGGCCCGAGTGGAAAAGAAGAAACCTGCCAAGAGCAAAAGAAGGAAGACGTGATTTCCGTTGTCCTTACTCGGGAGGCAGAGAGCGATCTTGAGGATATCGCCGACCACATCGCTGTAGACAGCCCGTCGCGAGCGAAGTCGTTCGTGACGGAGTTGCGTCGCAAGGCAGAAAATATCGGTTATATGCCGCACGCTCATCCACCGCGGCCCAATCTGGGCAAGAACGTTCGGATCGCCGTTCACGGCCGCTACGTGATCATATTTCGCGATTTGCCGAGGCAGGTAGTCGTCCTTCGAATTGTTCACGGCGCGCGGGATTTGCCCGGCCTCTTCGAGGAGTAGGCAGGAGTTGCTTCAGGCGTCGGAACCGACGGGCGGTCCGTTCATTAGATTCAATGGCGCACATCGCTCGATAGTCGAGAAGTGCGATCGGTCGTCAGGCGATGTGCGTCGCGCGGCCCACTCACGGAGATCCGCCATGACCGGTCCATTCAAGCTTTCGCCGTTGCCCTGGGACGAGGACGCGCTCGCCCCCACCATCTCGGCCAAGACCATCGGCTTCCACTATCACAAGCACCACAACACCTATGTCGAGACTCTGAACACGCTCGTCGAGGGCACGCGCTTCGCCGACATGAAGCTGGAAGAGGTGGTGCGCGCCACCGTGGGCAAGGAGTCGGAGGAGGACAAGAAGATTTTCAACAATGCCGGCCAGGTGTGGAACCACGATTTCTACTGGCGCTCGCTGGCGACCAAGCCCGCCGCTCCGAGCGGCAAATTGAAGGACGCCATCGAGCGCGATTTCGGCGGCACCGCCGATCTGATCAAGCAGCTCGCCGAGGCCGGAAAGGAGCAATTCGGTTCCGGCTGGGCTTGGCTGGTCTCCAAGCACGGCCGGCTGTTCGTCGACAAGACGTCCAACGCCATCGATCCCATGGCCAAGGGCGTCAACTGCTTGTTGACCGTCGATGTCTGGGAGCACGCCTATTATCTCGACTACCAGAACGAGCGGCCGAAATATCTGGAAGCCGTGCTTGGCAAGCTGCTGAACTGGGATTTCGCGGCGGAGAATCTGGCGCAGGAAGACCACCCGATCCGCGCCGCCGCCTGAGGCGGGCGCGGTTTCCCAGCCGGCCATCCGGTCTTTTCGCCCGCCCCGGAGACGCGGGCCCCCGGATGACCGGCTCGGCAATCGGCACATTGATTTCTCGCGATCACTTTCGGCTAGAGTGCCGGCCGAACACACACGCGAGAAAATCATGACCTATGGACCCTACGAACAGATTCTGGTCGAGGTTGACGACGCGATTCTCACTTTGACCCTCAACCGCCCGGACAAGCTCAACGCCTTCACCGCCACCATGATGCGGGAGATGATCGACGTTTTCACCCGCGTAAACCAGGACGACGCGGTGCGCGCGATCATCGTCACCGGGGCTGGACGGGCCTTCTGCGCCGGCGCCGATCTGTCCGGCGGTCCCGACACCTTCGACGCCGCGCGCCGCCGCGACCGGCCGGAGCGAAACGCCGGCCCCGTCGACGGCATCGACTGGAGCGACGAACGGGTCCGCGATGGCGGCGGCCGGCTCACGCTCGCCATCTTCGAATGCCTGAAGCCGGTGATCGCGGCGGCGAACGGCCCGGCGGTCGGCGTCGGCGTCACAATGCAGCTCGCCATGGACATCCGGCTCGCCAGCGAGGGCGCGCGTTTCGGCTTCGTCTTCGCCCGCCGCGGCATCATTCCGGAAGCGGCATCAAGCTGGTTCCTGCCGAAAATCGTCGGCATCGCCCAGGCGCTGGAGTGGTGCTACTCGGGCCGCGTGTTCGAAGCTCAGGAGGCCCTGCGCGGCCGCCTGGTCAGCGAAGTGCTGCCGCAGGATCAACTGATGGCACGCGCCCGCGCCATCGCCGCCGAGATCCGCGACAACACGGCGCCGGTCTCCATCGCGCTGATCCGCCAGATGATGTGGCGGCTCTCGGCGCTCGATCATCCGATGGAGGCGCACAAGATCGACAGCCGCGGCATCTATGCGCGCGGCGCTTCGGAGGATGTGAAGGAGGGCGTCAGCGCCTTCCTTCAGAAGCGGCCCGCCGAGTTTCCGCAACAGGTCTCAGATGCCATGCCGCCCTACTTTCCCTGGTGGGAGGAGCGGCGCTATTCGTAGCGCGGGCCACATGGGGAGGCGATCACATGAGATACCGTTTGTGCGCGGCGCTGGCGACCGCGATCGCGCTGGCGGCCCTGTCGGCGCGGGCCGACGACAGCTCGGCGGCGCTGGGGGCCGGCGGAATCCAGTTCACCAAGATGGCGGATATCCGCATGGCGTCGGAAGATCTGCGTCTCAGTCCCGACGCCGTGCGCATCCGCTACGAATTCGTCAATGACAGCAACAAGGATATCGAGACCGTCGTAGCCTTTCCGCTGCCCGATATCGACGCTTACGAATTCTGGGGGACGCCGATCGGCCGGCTGACCGACGATCCCGTCAACTTCGTGGGCTTCAAGGCCGTGGTGAACGGCAAGTCCGTCGCCGTCACGGTCGAGCAGAAGGCGACGTACAACGGCCACGACGTCACCGCCATCGTGAGATCTGCCGGACTTCCGGTGAACATCGTCTCCGGCCGCAACTATCAGCGCATGGACAAACTCACCCCGGCGCAGAAGAGGACGCTTACCAAGGCGGGGCTGGCGGAGTTCGACAACGACCAGGGCATCGCCCGCTGGATCATCCAGACCCGGTTCTACTGGACGCAGCGTTTTCCCGCCCACAAGACCGTGACGATCGAGCACAGCTACAAGCCGGTCACCGGCCAGGCCTTTTTCAGCGAATACGACCTCAAATCCAGGACCGGCAGTTCCGACGACTACTGGAAAAAGCCCTATTGCATGGATGAAGGCACGCTCACCCGCGTGCGCCAGGCCATCGCCGAGCACAAGGCGGCCAACCGCAACGAAGGCCTGCTCAATGCCTATTCGACTGCGTTCATCCTCAAGACTGCCAACAATTGGAAAGGCGGCATCGGCCGCTTCCACCTGACCCTCGACAAGCTGAAGCCGGAGAACACTCTGTCGCTCTGTTGGGACGGCGAGCTGAAGAAGACCGGCGCCACCATCTTCGAGTCCACGCGTCAGGATTTCGCGCCCCAGCACGACATCAAATTCGTGGTGCTCGAGTAGCGGCGGACCGCCAAGGACTAGTGGCGGCGGAACAAATTGCGCAGCCAGCGCCGCATCCAACCGGCCGGGGCGGGCGGCGGGATGGTCGCTTCCACCGTATGGCGGCTGTAAACCAGGTGACCCAGCATCGAGACCACTCCGAAGAGCTACACCGTACACGGATGATACGCCGATTTGATTGCGGCGCAATGACAGTTTTCCGTATGCGGATTAACCATTGCGTGGTCTTGGTTAAGCAATGCTTAACGCGCCGCCTCCGCCGACCAGCTGCGCAGCCGCCCGCGTCGGGGCAACGACAAGCCATAGTGTGCGGCCAGCCGATCGAGCGCGATCTGCAGCACCACCTTGCCGGAGCGTCGCGGCCAGCCGTTCGCGCTTTCCATTGCCTCGAGCCCGGTCAGGTGACAGCACACTTCGAACAGCAGGTCCGACAGGCCGGGCCCAACGGTCGACAGCGCCCGGGCGAAGCGCTGCTTGGCCGCTAGCACGATGTCGGAGAGAGCGGCCGTTGCGGCCGTGCCGCGGCTTCCCGAGACCACGGGCGCGCTCAAGTCGATTCCCATGCGCGGCTCGAGTTGCGCCACGGTGAAGTCGCGTCTCAGGCGCTCGCCTGCTTCCAGCTGCACCCTGTCGATCATGCCGCGCGCTTTGAGCCAGCCGAGCGGCGACTCGCCCTCATTCACCGTGACGAGCCGTTCCTCGCCGTTTTCGCCCGTGATCAGCCGGAAGCCGAGCAGCTGATGCTGCGCCGCGAAGGCATCGAGACCGGCGATTTCGCGGGCAATCCAGCCGCGTCCGGCGTCGCTCAGGGCCAGGCGCCCCGGCGCATCCACGACAGGCGAAAGCCAATCGCGGCGGCGGAATTCCGCCACCAGATGCGAGTCGGCCTTGATGCGTCCGCTTTCCGGATCACCGCGCCGCACCACGACATATTGCGCCTCGTTCAGCGGCGAGAGATGCGCACCGTCGAATGCCAGCTTTCGCAGGATACGCCGAGCGTCCTGCTCGACCTCATGGTCCGTCGGCCGGCTCATGCCGCCATCCCGGCCGAGCGGCGCAGCAGCGTTTCCAGCCAGTCCATGGTGCGGTCGATATTCGGATCCAGCCGCGCATCCTCGATCTCGCGGCAGGCATAGGAGACCGTGGAGTGGTCGCGGCCGAAGGCCTTCGCCACCTGCCTCATGGTCAAATCGAACACGGCATAGGAGAGGTACATCGCAACCTGCCGGGCGCGGGAGACCCGCGAGTCGCCGCGCTCCTTGCCGGCGATGGCGGCGGCGGGAAGGCCATAGGCATGCGCAGCGACGGCCTTAGCCAAGCCAACATCTCCGGCAGCCGGTTCCTGCATTGTTCTACTTCTGCGTGTGTTCGACCCCATGCTTTTACCCCTTTGATCGTCAGGAATGAGGGATATTAGCACAATTATGTAGTTGACAACCCACGATGCGGCCTATAGATAGGACTGTATGCGTGACAGGCCGACTACTCCCTCCAGCGAATCAGCCCCAGATGCACCTCGCATGGGGGCGACGACCTCGCCTGAAGGGGCGGTGGAACTCTTGGCGTCCAGACTGCGATGGCAGCGGGAGCGCATTGATCCGACGGAGGGCTGGCTCGAAACCTGGAACCAGACCTCAGACTGGGAGCGCGAGGTCTATCGGACATTGGTTCGCGACCTCTTGCGCTATTCGGACCTCCTACAGGTGGCGGCCCGACTCTACCACTCGCCAGCCACAACATAGTGGCTGGGGAACCCCGCGTGTCCGAACAAACGAATCCTTACGACCGCCAGCTTGCGCCCGTGTGGGTTCGTTTCCGATTTCAAATTCAACTCATATAGCCTTTCCAATTTTGGCTCTTCGGATTGGCTGGAGCCGACATAGAAGGCGAGCCCCTCGGTATCTGGGTTTATTCCACGAATCCAGGAAGTCAGCAGCGGTTTGAAGGTTGGCTCATTGAGAAACTGCGCCATAGCGAAGGAATGTCCGATCTTCGCTAACAACAAGCGAAATGCACGAGTATCGACTCTTTGCGCGCTGTACACCTTGCCGGGATGCAAGGCGCGCAGCCTTTGCCCGAAATCTGAGACTACGGGACGATGCTCCAAGATGCCCATCGTCTTTCCGTCCCCTGTAGGAAAGCCAGCAAGGGCTTCGGGGTAGTGAAATCGTGGGAGCACTAGAGCCGTTGGGTGTTTTTCAACTGGCACCTTCACTCGTGCAGAAGGTTTAGTGTCGTAGTCAATTTTCGTTCGGATGAATTTCGCGCGCTTACCTGTGCCAGTCCTGATTCCAAGCTGCGCCCGAATCGGCGCGAACATATAGTTGAGGCAGTAGCTCTCGAATTTGTTTATCGCATTGTCGCATTTCTGGCAGGTTGCGAGCAGAATGGTCAGTTCAGCTCCAAGCGCGCGGGGTATGATATGCTCTTCCCCCAGCGGCCGATTTGGCTCATCCTTGCTGTACTGCGTTGCGCCGCAGTAGATGCACCGATTGGCAGGGCCATACGGTTTTATGGGTGCGTTCGATGACAAGTGACGACCAATACAGCGCGGAAGAAACCGAGCGTCGGCTTCAGAAAACCCTGCGCGCCGCCTTCCGAATGAAGTCTACGCCATTAAAGGCGATTCCACGAAAGCGCGGCAAGGCGCAGCCGCCGCGTACATCGCCGAAGCGAGCGAGCAAACAAGCCCGGAAACGCGCCTAGCCTCACGAACCTCCATCGCGAATCGGTGTAGGTTTTTCCCATAGGTGAACTAATGGATGAAGCGCTACGCAATCTGCCTTGGCAGACGCAAGTAGCTCTTGCGAGTGGTTACGCCGCATATCTTATCGCGTACGTGGGAATACGCGATTGGCATCATTCAATAGACACCGCGTTTAGAGCGCTCGTGTTCAGCGTCATCGCTTCCGGGACATTGTGGCTTACTCGGTCGTGGCATCCGTTAGAATCTGGAACGGCCGCCGTCATTTGCACATGCTTGGCCGGTCTGTTGTGGCGCGCCGTTAGTGAGCCGCTGTTTGGCATACTCTACCGATTCAACCATACATGGTCAGATGATACGCCATCAGCCTGGGCGAAATTCCAAGCCAATCGGAAAAATAAAATCAGCCAAATTGCGGTCGAACTTGACGACGGTACTTGGCTGAAATGCGAAAACGCGGGGCAGTTTAGTGATGCGCTATACGGACCAGCCACGCTCGGCACAAACGGAGATGTTGCGCTTTATCTAACCGACATCGAAACGCCCAACGGCGAATCGAAGCCCGTGACATTTGTGCGCGATGCTAATTTGGGCGATCGCATCACATATGTCCCGGCTTCGAGAATCCGTCGCGTAACAATGCGTCTTTGTCGCTAGCTTGTGCTGTCTTTGGATGGTGGCGGCGTCTGCGGTGCCGTGTTCTGGTTCCCCGATGGAACGGCTTTCGGCTGCTGACTGCCCTGCACGTTGCCCATGTCGATCTTCAACGCCTGTGGCGTCAGGCTCTTGATGCATGCGCTGTCCATTGCAACGTGCGTGGTTTCGATCTTCTCGGTCATGGCTGTTCCTTTCATGTGAAGCCGTGATCTGGAGTCGCCAAGGTGCGAACTTGGCGACTCACCATTCTAATCAGATTCCTTAAGGCTCCGCGAGCGCCAGCGCGAGAAATGACGTGCCAGCACCTTAAACGACTTGGATTTTACGAGGTTGATGGTATGTCAGCCGCTTGCCCTCGGCTGCCTTCACGGCTGCGATGGTCCGCTGTTCATCCGTCCATCCGAGTGACGCGCGGCGATTGAAGCGGAAATCGAATTCGGCCAGATAGCGATGCAAATGCTTCTCGCTGCAATGCTGATAGACGCCCCGCATCCCGCGCTTGAAAACTGAAAAGTAGCCTTCAACCGAATTTGTGTGCACGTCGCCACGCACGTATTCTTCTTTCGAGTGCTGAATGCTTTCATGCGAGGCAACGTGGTCGCCGATGTAGTGATAGATTTTTGCTTCATCCGTCATAAGGCGCGTTTCGTAGCGCAGATTGTCGTTCACGATCCGCGTCACTGTGGCCTTATCTGCGCGGGGAACATGAAAAGAGCGGACGCGCCCGCCGCGCTCGACAAGCGAGACGATAGGCCGCTTCTGCTGATGCTTCTTGAAGCGATAGGGCGCGCCGTAGTGCGTCTTGGTCCGGGGCGTCTCAGGGTTGCCGAAATAGGTTTCGTCCATTTCGACGATCTTGCCTTCGCCGCCCATCGGGGAAACATCTAGCCCGCCCTCGCGCATGGCTTCCATGACGCGATGATGCAGAAACCACGCGGTCTTGTACTGGCAGCCGAGCTGGCGATGCAGCTGATGGGCAGAGAAGCCTTTCTTGCTGGCGCAGCCCATTGTGAAAGCGACGGCCCAATGCGTCAGGGGCGCGTGGCTACGCTCCATGACGGTTCCGGTCGTGACCGTGAAATCCTTCCGGCAGGCCTTATCGGCGCAGCGGTGGCGACCGATGATCTTCGTCGGATAGTGCCTCTCTGAGCGGCAATGAGGGCAGATAGGGCCGTTGGGCCAGCGGGCGGCCTCAAACCACTCCCGAGCGGCGGTTTCGTCGTGGAAACGGGCTTCCTTGAAGATATTCACGGCCAAATCCCTCAAATCTTGAGCTAAATCTAGGGATTGGGCCTTGTGTTGTCAAGTACATAATTGTGGATATTAGCACAGAATTTGAATAGGTGGATAGATTCGGCAGTGAATCTGCCCCTATTTCGTACAACTTCCAGTAGCAGAAAGGTTTTCTTGGGCCCGCCAAGGAATGCTTTGCGGCCATTGGCCGGCCAGCCTGGGCGGGGTTAAGTGTCCCCGTCGATTATCCCGAGTCCCGACCTCATGACCTGCGCCGCCATCATGACCAAAGACCCGCTGACCGCCCGCGAATGCGAGACCGTGGGCGAGGCGGCGGCCAAGCTGATTTCGCATCACTATGTGAATCTGCCGGTGGCCGACCAAAGCGGCCGCTTCATCGGGATGTTCGGCATCTACGATCTGTTGAGTCTGTTGGTGCCGCGGGTCGCGTTGGCCGGCGGATTACTGCCGAACCTGCGCTTCCTGAGCGATGATCCCGCCGAGCTGCGCGCCAAATACCGCGAGGTCAGCTCGCGGCCGGTGGGCGAAGTAGCCGACCGCGAAGCCGTGACGCTCCACCCGGACACGCCCGAGATCGAGGCCTTGCGGCTGTTCTGCCGCCATCACAACACGCTGGCGGTGGTCGAACGCGACACCCGCAAGCTGCTCGGCATCGTCTCCTATTGGGATGCGGTGCGCGCCATCACCCGCGACGAATGAGCGGATCCGGCATGGCCACCGACGCCCATAGCTTCGCCCTCATCGCGGCCACGCTGACTCTGGTGCTTGTCTATCTGTTGGCGGTCACCGAATGGGTGAACCGTGCCGTGGCGGCCCTGCTGGGCGCGGGCGCGCTGATTGCGCTCGGCATCCTGACTCAGGAACAGGCGATCCGCGCCGTCGACTTCAACACCATCGGTCTTCTTGTCGGCATGATGATCGTGGTGGCGGTGGCGCGCAGAAGCGGCCTCTTCGGCTACGTCGCCATCCGCGCGGCACAGGCGGCGCGCGGCTCGCCCGCCGGCATCCTGCTTGCGCTGGCGCTGGTAACGGCCATCTTCTCCGCCGTTCTCAACAACGTGACGACAATCCTCCTGGTGGTGCCGGTCACCTTCGTGATCTGCTGCCAGCTGAAGGTCCCGGTTTATCCCTTCCTGTTCGCCGAAGTGTTCGCCGCCAATATCGGCGGGACCGCCACCCTGATCGGCGATCCTCCCAACATCATGATCGGCTCGGCCGCGCATCTGAGCTTCGATGCTTTCCTGCTCAACCTGGCGCCGATCGCTGTGCTGGTCATGGCGGTGCAGCTGCTGGTCAATCACCTGATCTGGGGCGCCCGGATGCGCGCCGCGCCGGAAGATCGCGCTCATGTGATGGCGCTGAAGGCGAATGACGCCATCGACGATCGCCGGCTGCTGTTCTGCTCCATCGCTGTCATCGCCGCCGCCATCGTCGCGTTTGCTTTCGAGGAGCGGCTGGGGCTCGAGGCCGCCACCATCGCCATTTTCGCCGGCGCCCTGATGCTGCTGTTGGACAGCCTGCCGCACGCCCATTCCGAGCATGCCGCGCGCGTGGGCTCGGCGCTCGGCGAAGTCGAATGGATCACCATCTTCTTCTTCCTGGGATTGTTCATCGTGGTGGGCGCGGTGGATCGCGTGGGCCTCTTGCGCTATCTCGCGCATCAACTCGTCGCGTTCAGCGGCAGCGACTTGCGCTTTGCGGCCACCGGTATCCTCTGGGTCTCGGCCGTTCTCTCGGCCATCGTCGACAACATTCCCTTCGTCGCCGCCATGATCCCGATGATCAAGAGTCTCGGTCCGGCTTTCGGGGGCGATCAGGCTTTGCAGCCGCTGTGGTGGTCGCTGGCGCTGGGCGCCAATTTCGGCGGCAACGGCACTTTGGTGGGCGCGAGCCCGAACCTCGTGGCGGCGGGGCTCGCCGAGAAGGCCGGCATGCGCTTCAGCTTCCTGAAGTTTACGCTCCTCGCCTTTCCCATGATGCTGGGCAGCATCGCGCTCTGTCAGCTCTACATCGTGTGGCGCTATTTCTGACCGGAACGTGGAGCATGCTAGTGTAAGGCCATGAGAACACTTCGTTTCGCAATCCCGCTCCTGGCCTTTGCCGCGCTCGCCGGCTGCGGCCTGTTTCCCAGTGCCAAGGAGCGCGCCGAAGCCCGCTCACCCAGCTACCGCCAGGGCTATGCCGACGGCTGCGCAGCCTCCAGCGCGCAGGGCGTGAACTATCGCGCCGGACCCTATCGCGACGAGGCGCTGTACAAGGTCGACCGGATCTATCGCGCCGGCTGGGAGAACGGCTACGTCACCTGCCAGCGCACCCAGACCTCGCCCGGGTCGCAGCTCGACAAGTCGGTGCTTGAGCCGCAGCCCGGCCACTGAATTGGAATGAGATCGGCGCGGATCAGCCGCCGTGGGCAGCGCGCTCACGTTGCGCTTCTTCGATGTCGGCCTTGACCTGCGCCAGGCTTTGCACGGCGCTGGTCTGCAGGCGGTCGAGCAGTCCCAGCGTGGCCACGCAAATCGCTTCGTGGCCGTCGCAGGCCTTGGGTTGCTTCAGCGTCGAGGAGACGGCGGAGATGACGGAGTCGGGGGAAACTCCGTCACTCCCGCCCGGCCGCCCGAAGCCGAGATCCGGCTCCCGCGGCATCAGCACCGCCACCACTGCAATCCAGAACAAGGCCCTCAAGATCATCGGCGTCTCTCGTCCGTGCACGTGAAAACGCTAGGCTTCGGACTTTGCCATGGCCTGAAAGCTTTGCCTAAAGTTGTAGGGATCGCGGTTAATTCCGCCAATTGTCCGTATCAGGAATAATACCTACTGGAGAGATTGCCGCGCGCTCGATTCAAATCTTCTTCGAGCTTGAAGCAGATTCAATTCAAATTGTCGGCAAACCGTGGCTGCAGAACGCCGCCGTACGCGCTTCCCGCTGCGGCATTCCCGTCAGAACTCGCGAGCGGAAGTTTGAGCGTCGCGGCAAAGCCTCCGCCCAGCCGGCTCTCCAGCGAGAGCGAGCCGCCCTGCAGTTCGGCGAGCGCCTTGGCCAGCGGCAGACCGAGACCCGCGCCTTTGGCGTGCCCATTGGTTCCCCGTCCCACCTGCTCGAACGGCTCGATGATGCGCGAGAGATCTTCCGGCGCGACGCCCGGCCCGTTGTCGAAGACGCAAACCCGCACGCCGTCGTCGTCGCGGAGCGCGTACACGCGCACTTCGCCGCCTTCCTGCGTGAAGGCCACGGCGTTGTCGACCAGTTGCGTGACGATGCCGGCGAATGCGGTTTCATCGGCCAGCGCCAGCAGATCCTGCTCGCATTCGCCGATCTCGAGCGCGATGGATTTTTCCTCGGCCCGCGCCCGCGCCGCATCGACCGCCTGCCACAGCACGGCGCCGGTCGGCACCGGGGCCACATGGAGCGGAAAGCGGCCGGCGGAAATCTTGGTCAGGTCGAGTATCTGGTTGATCAGCTTCAGCAGGTTCCTGCCCGCGGCATGAATGAGTCCGGCATACTCGCCGACCTGTTCCTGCGAGAACTGTCCCGGCACCAGCCGCAGCAGATCGGCGAAGCCGATGATGGCGTTGAGCGGTGTCTTGAGCTCATGACTCATGGTGCGCAGCAACGCCGTCTTGGCGGTGTCCGCTTCGACTTCCGCTTCGCCGAGCCGGCGGGTCAGGTCGGCCAGATAGCTCGCCTGGCGCTCGGCCCGGATCTGCGACCTCGCCAATTCCCGCTTGGTGCGGGCCAGCGAGCGTGTCTGCTCGCCCAGCGCGGACTCGACGCGATGGCGATCGGTGACGTCGGTGAACACGGTGGCGCGGCCGCCGTCGCGGGTGGCGCGGTCGCGCACCAGATAGGCTTCGCCCGACGCCGTCACGACGGTGAGCGCACCCGCCGGCGAGCGGTGCGCATCCAGCCTTCGCTCGATCCAGGCTTCGGCCGATCCGTCGATGGCGAAGCGGCCGCGCCGTACCGCGCTGCGCAGCAGGTCCTCGAACGACGATTTGAGAACGAAATCGCCCGCGCCATGCCCGTGAATTTCTCCATAGGCCGCGTTGCACAGCAGCAGGCGGTCGTGGCGGTCCCAGAAGGCGAAGGCGTCGGCGGACAGCTCCACCATGTCTTCCTGGCGCATGAAGGTGTGACGCGCCTGGGTGGCGTCCGTCCACAGCGCGATCCAGCCGCCGCTCCTGGTGCGCCGCGCCTTGATCTCCACGACGCGCCCGTCCGCCAGCGCGATGTCGCGCGGCAGGAATTCGCCTTCCCGCAGCTGCGCCCGCCGCTTGGCGACATAGTCCTCGAGATTCGATGCGAGCGGCGCGATCTCGCCGCTCTCCACCTCGAGCCGAATCATCTCGGCATAGCTGAGGCCGATCAGCGATTCGGCTTCCGGCATGGAGCGGAACAGGTAGTTGAAATGGCGGTTGCAGTAGATGAGGCGCTCAGCCTCGTCGAACAGCGTGATCGCCACCCGCAGGCAATCGAGCGCTTCGAGCAGGGCAGGTGAGCCCCCTGCCTCCGCGGCTTCTGCCGCGGCAAGAACGGCGACGCGCGCCAAACTTATCCCCACCGATTTTTTGCCAGTGTGCCAGCGAGGGCTTGCGGAAAGGTTGCGCGAGGCTGGCGCGCGCCTGCTCCGCGCCGCATCATCCTTAACAGATGGTGAATCGCCTCCTGTTCAAACCTTGAGAATTAACGAACGAAGCCGGCGGCGATTCAAGCTTCGTTAAGTTTGACCCCCGACCATTGCGCGTGTTGGCGGCTGGAGAGTCCTTTGATGGTGAATATCGGGGATATCGCCTTGGAAGCCAGTGAATCCGCCGCCGACCGCCGCCGCTTCATCCGGGTCCAGGCCGCCAAGGCGCTGGTGGGCGCGATGCTGGGGGGCGGTTTCGTCGCCCTGATCGGCCGCCCCGACCTCATCGAAGCCATTGCGCTCGCCGGCCTTCTGCTGCCCACGGCATTGGCGCTGCTCGGCTTCTCGCGCTTGCCCCTCGCCACCCTGGAAACGGCCTCGCATGCGCTGTTCGCCGCCACCCTCGGCTACCTCGCCGCCATCACCGGCGGCCTCGCTTCGCCGCTGATCATCTGGCTGGCACTGGTGCCGGCGGAAGCGGCGCTGTCGGGCGGCCGCCGCTCGGTGATGCACGCCGCGGTGGCGGCATTGGCGGCGCTGATTTTGGTCGGTGTCGCCGAAGCGCTGCACGCCCTTCCCGCCTCGCGACTCATCGGGCCGGCGCTGCCGTTCTATCTGGGATCGGCGCTCGCGGCCGTCATCCAGGCAGCACTCGTGGCCAGCGCCGCGCAGGAGCGCCAGCGCAAGGCCGACGAGGCTGCGGCAGAAGGCGCCGCCATGTATCGCTTCCTCGCCGAGAACGCGATGGACCTCATCACCCTGCACGGCTCGGACGGCCGCATCCGCTTCGCCAGCCCCGCGGCGCAGGCGCTGCTCGGCCGGCCGCCTGAGACGCTGCTGGGCCTGGCGCCGTCGGCGCTGGTGCATGCCGACGATCTCAAGACCATGCAGGCGGCTTTCGTGGAGGCGAGCTATTTCGGCCGCGCCGCGGAAGCCGAGGTCAGGCTCAAGCGCGATGACGGCTCGAGCGTGTGGACCGAGATCCGCTGCCGCCCCGCGGAGCCGGCTGACGGAAGCGCGGCGGAGATCGTGGCCGTCACCCGCGATATCAGCGAGCGCAAGGCGCAGGAGCGCGCCCTGATCGAGGCGCGCGACGCGGCGGAAGGCGCCAGCCGCGCCAAGTCGCATTTCCTCGCCAATATGAGCCACGAATTGCGCACGCCCTTGAACGCCATCATCGGCTTCTCCGAGGTGATGACACATGAGATGTTCGGCCCAGTCGGGGCGCCGCGCTATCTCGAATATGCCGGCCTGATCCACGAATCCGGCGGCCACCTGCTCGAGCTGATCAACGGCATCCTCGACATGTCGAAGATCGAGGCCGGCAAGTTCCAGCTGCACGAGGAGCTGTTCGATCTTACCGAAGTGGCCGGGCAGGCGTTGCGCTTCGTCAAGCTTCACGCCGACCGCAAGGGCGTGGTGCTGAAGACGGCGATCGCGCCGGACTGCCGGGCCATGTTCGCCGACAAGCGGGCGCTGAAGCAGATGCTGGTCAATCTGCTCACCAACGGCGTCAAATTCACCCCGCGCGGCGGCGAGGTGCGCGTCACCGCGGTGCGGGACGCCGGCGGCATCGAGCTTGCCGTGCGCGACACCGGCGTCGGCATCGGCGCCGAAGATCTCAAGCGTCTCGGCCGGCCCTTCGAGCAGGTCGACGGCGCGCATGTAAAGGCGCAGGAAGGCACCGGCCTCGGTCTGGCGCTGGTCAAGGCGCTGGCGGCGATGCATGGCGGCGAGGCGCTGATCGAATCTCAGCTTGGCGAGGGCACCACCGTGC
>DATCOJ010000087.1:0-24420 GCA_036564785.1 Rhizomicrobium sp.
ATGAAGAAGTCGTACCACTCGAAGACGGTGCCGGCCCCTGCAGCACCCGCAGCGCAATCAGCAGAATGGGCGCCAGCACGCCGATGGCGGAATAGTCGGGCAACAGGCCGATGGAAAAGGTCGCCAACCCCATGATGGTGATGGTGACGAGGAAGGCGCGCTTGCGGCCCGTGCGGTCGCCGATCCAGCCGAACACCAGCGCGCCGATGGGCCTGACCGCGAAGCCCGCGGCAAAGGTCAGCAGCGCGAAGATCAGGGCCTGGGTGGCGCCGACGCTGGCGAAGAAATGCTTGCCGATGATGGCCGCCAGCGAGCCGAAGATGAAGAAGTCGTACCACTCGAAGACGGTGCCGGCCGAAGACGCGGCCACCACGAGACCGATCCGCTGCGGCTCCGATGAAGTCTTCCCCGAGGCGTTCGCCATGGACCACCTTCCCCCCCGGGCCTAGCTAGCCGGGAGACGTGGAATTCCGCAAGGGCAGGGAGCTAACGGCCGGCTGCATCCTGTTTGGGCACGATCAGCAGCTGGTTGCCGTTGGCACGCGCGATCTGGCGGGCGAGCAGCACTTCCGGCTCGTCGAACACAAAGGCATGCAGGACGACGTTCACCGTCTCCCCGTCGTCGGAGAGCGGCAGATACAGGCAGTCGAAATTCTCCAGCCCGATGGTGTTCCAGTCCGTGTCGCCATGCGCGCGCAGCACCACCTTCTTCTCCACGATGTAGCGGAAGATGGCGAGCGTGCCCTGCACGCCTTCCTCGCCCTGCGGCGCCCAGGCTTCGCTCACCGTCTTGCCGGTGGCATCGCCGCCGAAATACTGCGTCACCAGCGTTCCGATCAGGCGATAGCGGAAGTCGGCGGCATCGGGCAGCACGTCCATCATGATGATCCAGCCGAGGTGATCCTTGAGTTCGGAGGGCTTGATATCCGCGCGCGAGGGCATGGAGCGGTCGCCGCGCTTCCTCTCCCAATAGTCGCGCAGGAAGGCGAGGGTGGGATGATCGAGGTGCTGGGGATTGGTTTCGAATCTGACGTTGGGAAAGCGCTTGGTCATCGGCGGCCCCTTCGAGGACGCGGGAAGCTCTATCCGATTCTCATAGGCGGCCGGAACTCTTGGCCGGCTGCATGGGGAGTGTGCCGCCGTTCGCCCGGGCGATCTCGCGCGAGATCAGCACGCGGGCCTGGTCGAAGACGAAGGCATGTAGGATCATGTTCACGGTTTCGCCGTCGTCCGAGAGCGGCAGGTAGATCGCCTCGAACTCCTCGAAGCCGGGCGCGATCCAGCCGGCGTCGCCGAAGGAGCGCATGGGCATGCGGTCGCGCGCGGTCTTGCGGAACATCGCCTGCACCGCCTTGGTCGCCGCTTCGCCGCGTTCGGCAAAGGCTTCGCGGATGGTGAGGCCGGTGGAGTCCTTCAGGAAATATTGCGTCACCAGGGTGCCGATCAGCCGATAGCGGAAATCGGAGAGGCCCGGCATCACCTCCACCATGATCACCCAGGGCAGGTGATCCTTGAGCTCGGACGGCTTGATGTCGGCGCGCGAGGGCATGCGCCGGCCGCCTCGCTTGGCGTCCCAATATTCCCGCAGGAAAGCGAGCGTCGCGCTCTTGAAGTGGATCGGATCGGTTTCCGAGCCAACGCCCGTCAAACGTTCGGCCATCGCAAATATTCGCTCTCTGCCCGACAAGGCCAAGAGTAGACGCGAGCGGTTAAGCGAGTGTTAGAGAGGCGGGTTGGCCGTTAATTTGTCGCGCGGGCGAGCCGGCTGCGCCAAGCGCCGTAGAGCAAATAGAGCACGAGGCCTATTCCGTTCCAAATCAGGAACCACCACTGGGTAAAAGCCGAAAGGCCGATCAAAAATAGGAAAAGGCAACCAACGACGCAGACCGGCCCAATTATCCAAGGCATCGGAGTGCGGAAAACGCGGGGTCGGTGAGGTTCCCGGAGGCGAAGAACCAGCATGCAGATCGCCACCGCAATGAAGGCGCACAGGGTCCCGGCGTTTGCGAACTCGACAATGCGGGTGAGATTCAGGGTGCCCGCCATGGCCATGACCACCAAGCCGGTCAGGGCCGTCATCAGAACCGGCGTGCCCCGCTTCTTGCTGACCGCAGCCAGTGCCTGCGGCAAAAGGCCGTCCCGCGCCATCACGAAGAAGATGCGGCTCTGCCCGTACATCAGAACCAAAATGACGCTCGGAATGGCGATTACCACGGCCGCAGCCACCACCTGCGCAGCGGTCCCGTGGTGGAGCGATTGCAGAATATAAACGAGCGGCGCCGCGTTGTGCGTTTGTGAAAAGAGTGTGTACGACATCGCCCCGACGGCGGTTGCCGCGACCACGATGTAGATCAGGGTGCACAGCACCATCGAACCCATGATTCCGATGGTCAGGTTGCGGTCGGGATCCTTCGTCTCCTCCGCGGCCGTCGAAACGGCGTCGAAGCCATAGAAGGCGAAGAAGACGATCGCCGCCGCGCCCAGCACGCCGTAATTGCTGCCATGACCGTCCGGAACAGCCCCATAGCCGAACGGAGCGAAGGGATGAAAACGCGCCACGTCGAAGGACTGCACGGCGAGAACGACAAAAAGGACCAGCGCCGCCAGCTTTATGCACACCAGGACAATGTTGAGCGTGGCGCTCTCGCGCGTGCCCACGATGAGCAGCAAGGTGATGACGCCCGCGATCAATACGGCGGGAAGGTTGATGAGGCCGCCGGACGCCAAGCCCGATAGAAGCGCGGCAGGTATCTGCCAGCCGGCGGCTTGCATAAGAGAGATGGCATGGCCGGACCAGCCGACGGCGACGGCTGCCGCCGCCACGGTGTATTCGAGGATCAGGCTCCACCCCACGATCCAGGCCAGCAGCTCGCCCAGCACCGCGTAGCTGTAGGTATAGGCGCTGCCGGCCGCCGGGATCAGCGTCGCCATCTCGGCATAGCAGAAGGCGGCGCAGGCGCAGATCACGCCGCAGATCAGGAAGGAGAGGATCACGGCCGGTCCGGCCAGCCCGGCGCCGATGCCGGTCAGCGTATAGATGCCGGTGCCCACGATGGCGCCCACGCCCATCGCCACCAGATGCGGCCAGGAGAGCGTCGGCTTCAGTCGGTAGGCTTCCTGCTCGGCGACCAAATCGACCGGCTTGCGCCTGTTCCAGAATGCCATGCGAATCCCTCGCGACCGCTGACGGGATGATACATGGCTACGCGAATTTGACGAGCCGAGGATCCGTGATCCTGCCGTGCCTCAAGGCATGCCCCAACGCGTCGGACACCCTCCTCAGGCGAGCCGGGCTGGTAGTCAGCTCGACGAATTCTACGAACTTACTTTGTGCGATCCCAACAAGTGGTGCTCTTGTCGTTGATATCGACCCAAACCCGATGCTTGGGATCGCCCAAAGCACCGTAGGCCTGAAGGCCCCACCCGAGACCTCCAACGCCGTCGTGAAACTCCGCCACGCGCCAGCCCGGACCGAATTCGGCCTGGCAGATTTGGTTGGCCTGGGTGAGCGTTGTGGCGACGGTGCAGGGCTGGACCGGTTTGGTTGTTCCGATCACGCCCTCGGACCACTTGTCGTACAAATTGGTGTCGTCGACGTCGGTCGGCCTGGGGTAGACCGTGTCCTTGTTGATGCACAGCAGCGGCCTTGCGACCTTGCATTTTGTGTCTCCGCCATAGGGATCGCAGTCGGTCGCTTCTCCCTTGTGCAGGACTCCGGCGAGTGGGCCATGGCACCAGACCGCGCTCGTGCCCGTCGTTGAATTGGTATAGTAAAACCCCCACGTCAGGCCCTTCTTCGCGCACAAGCCGCCTGCGAAAGCCGCACCCGATATTGCCGATGCAGTCAGAATCACAGCAGCACTGAATTTGATAGTCGATAAAATCATGGCTTCCTCCCGCGATGGAATCCTCTCCAGTCCCGGTCACTAAATTCGTCAATATTGTCCCAGTCGAGTCTCGGCTAAACTGCGTTGTGGAACGAATTCGAATTGTATCAATTATTCCAAATAGCTGCCGGAAGATTGCCCATTTGTTAAATTCCTTGGGCCGGGGGCTTCCACGTGGGTCCGCCGTCGATCCGCACCGCGAGCCGGAACTTTTCGGGCTATGCGAGCCAGACGAGTCCGCATGCGTCGTTCAACAATCCGAGAGTCGCCAATTCACAGTGCCTTCGCGCGAGCCCTTTACGCTTTGTAAAGCGGTTGCACATCGAAGGGTAACCAATATGGCCTAGCGTCCGGCGCATGGCCCAAAGTCTCATTTTCCCTCTCGCTCTTGCCGCGGCGCTGGCTGCATTCCCGGCGCGCGCCGCAACCGTGAACGTGGAGATCAAGGATGGCTCGGGACATCCCGCCGCCAACGCCGTGGTGGCGCTGACGGTGGATGTCGCGGCGCCCACCATGGCGTCGCCGCTGCCGGCGGAAGCCATCATCGATCAGCGCCACGAGACCTTCATTCCGCTGGTGACCTTGCTGCGCAAGGGCGGACAGGTGGTGTTCACCAACAACGACACCACCATGCACCAGGTCTATTCTTTCTCGCCGGTCAAGCAGTTCGAGTTCGAGATCGACGAGGGCCAGCGCTCCAAGCCGGTGGTGTTCGACAAGGCGGGCGTGGCCTCGATCGGCTGCAACATCCACGATCAGATGATCACCTATGTCTATGTCGCCGACACCCCCTGGGCTGTGCTGACGGATGCCAACGGCCGCGCGCGCATCGCCAACGTGCCGCCTGGTGCCTACCGCGCCGAGGTCTGGCATCCGCAGCTGCTGACCGGCCGCGCGCTGCCCAGCGCCTCGCTAGCCGTGAAAGGCGACACGCCATTCGCGCTCGCCATTCCGCTGATGGCGGCGCCACCGAAGAAACACATGCACATGGGCAGCTATTAGGCCGCGACGATGAGCTTCCGCCGTCGCCTCGTCTGGTTTCTGGTGGTGACACTGGTGGCGGTGCAGCTGTTCACCGCCGCCTTCGCCTATTTCTACCTGCGCCAGAGCCTGGTCGAGCGCGGCAAGCAAGAGCTCATCGCCGCCATGACCGTATTCACCCGCCAGCTCGATTTTCTCTCCGAGCGCGTCACCGACGGCGTGCAGGTGCTGTCGCTGGACTACGCCTTGCGCGCGGCCATAGCGCAGCACGATCACGACACCGAGCTCTCGGCGCTGCGCAATCACGGCCAGCGCATCGGCGCCACCCGCATGATGCTGATCGGGTTGGATGGCGCAGTCGCGGCCGATACGGCGGCGCCGCGCAACGCCGGACATCGCTTTCCCTTCGCCTCGCTGCTCGAGCAGGCCGCCGCCTCGGACAAGGGCACGGCGCTCGCAACCCTGGGCAATCGCATCTACTGGATCGTAGTGGTGCCGGTGCGGGCGCCGGTGCCGATCGCCTTCATCGCCGCCTGCATTCCCGTGGACCGCGTCCTGCTGGAGAAGCTGCGCGCCATCTCCGATGAGCCGCACGCCATCGTGCTGGCGGCGCGCGGTCCGAACGGGCGCTGGCATGCGGTTGCCGGGAGCACCTCCCATCTGCGCCATGTGGCCTTGCCCGCCACCGCGAATCCGCCGGCCACCACCGCCGTGGTCACCGCCGAGGATGGTGCCGATTTTCTGACCGTCAGCGCGCGACTCAGTGCGGCCAAGGGCAGCGCGCCCATCCTCGCCATCCTCGATTACCCGCTGGCCGAAGCCTTTGCCGCCTATCGTTCCGTGATCACGCCTCTGCTGATCGTGCTTGCCATCGCGCTGCTCGCCGCGCTGGCCGGCGCCATGTTGGTGGTGCGCGGCGCCACCCAACCGCTGGAGACGCTTGCGGCCGCCGCCCGGCGCATCGCCGCGGGCGACTACACGCCGCCGCCGCGCCTGGCACAGCGCGACGAACTCGGTCATCTGGCGGACGCTCTGGTCAACATGACGCATTCGATCGCCGAGCGCGAAAGCGCGCTGCGCAACGCAGTCGAGGCGATGGAGATTGCGCGCAACGAAGCGGTCCACGCCAACGAGGCGAAGTCGCAATTCCTCGCCAATATGAGCCATGAGCTGCGCACGCCGCTCAACGCCATCGTCGGCTTCAGCGAGATGCTGCGCGAGGAGGTGCTGGGCCCGCTCGGCGTCGCGCGCTACCGCGATTATGCCGGCGACATTCATGCAAGCGGGGGACACCTCCTGGAACTGGTCGAGCGGATGCTCGACCTGGCGGAAGCCGAGGCCAAGCGGCTGTCGCTCGCCCGCAAGCAAATTCTCCCGGCGCAATTGCTGCAGGAATGCGTGGCCAGCCTCAGGCCGTTCGCCGAGCGGTCGGGCGTGGAGCTGGCCCTGGCGCTCGATCCCGCCCATTCGCCGCAGATCGACGGCGATGCCGCCAAGCTTAGGCAAGCGTTCACCAATCTTATTCACAATGCGATAAAGTTCACGCCTGCCCGCGGGGGGGTATCGGTGACCACCCAGGTTCAATCGGACGGCCTTTCGATCCGCATCGCCGACAGCGGCGTCGGCATGGAGCCGGACCTGCTGGTGGCCGTGGTGCGTCCGTTCCACCGCCTGCGCTCCGCACTCGACGGCCAGCATCAAGGCGCGGGGCTCGGCCTGCCGCTGGCCAAGGTGATCGTCGAATTGCACGGCGGCACCCTGTCGCTCCAAAGCAAGATCGGGGTCGGCACCGTTGTGTCGATCCTGCTGCCCGTCGAGGCCATGAGCCGGGCGGCCGCGTGATGCGCAAGCTCCTTCCGCTCCTTCCGCTCCTTCTCCTGTGCGCGACGCCGGCGACGGCCCTGGCGCAGTTCGATTATGGCGCCAGCGGCTATGTCGACTTGCGCCTGGTGGCGCCGGGCGGCGAGACCTCCTGGCTCGATGGTGGGCTCGGCAAGCTGCGTTACGGCAAAGGCGATTCCGATTTCCAATTCGGCGGCGCGGTGGCGCAGGGCTACGTCATGCCGACACCCGAGATCCTCGCCGTCGCCGTGGTGCGCGCCGAAACCGAGCAGCGCGATTTTGTCGACGCGCTGGAGGCCTATGTCCGCTATCGCCCAGTCTCGACCACGCCCTGGCGCTGGTCGGTCAAGGCCGGCGCCTTCTTCGCCCCCTTCTCGCTGGAGAACACGGAAGTCGGCTGGTCAAGCTACTGGACCATCACCCCGTCCGCCATCAATTCCTGGTTCGGCGACGAGCTGCGCACTATCGGCGCCGAAGGCACGCTCGACTGGCGGCTCGAGGCCGGCACGCTCGAGTTGATCGGTTCGGTCTATGGCTGGAACGATCCCGCCGGGGTGATGATCGCCGACCGCGGCTGGTCACTGGACGACACACCGACCAGCCTGTTCGACCATCTGCGCGAGCCCGACGCGACGCAAATCCTGTTCGGGGGCAAGCCGCCCGGCTACACGCCGATCTTCCGCGAGCTGGACAACCGCGCCGGCTGGTACGCCGGTGCCTCGTGGGACGATGCCGCGCAATGGCATGTCGAGATCGAGCGCTACGACAACGAGGCCGATCCCGCCGCCCATTACGACGATTATTTCGCCTGGCGCACGCGCTTCTGGAATGCCGGCTTCTCCTGGAAGCACGACGACTTCACCGTGATCTCGCAGGCGCTCACCGGCGACACCGCCATCGCGCCGTTCCCCGGCTTCGTCAGCATCACCGATTTCGATTCCGCCTTCCTGCTCGTCGGCTGGGAGCGCGGCGACTGGAGGCTGGCGGCGCGCGGCGACGTCTTCCACACCAAGACGCGCAACACGTTCGGTGCCTCTCCGCTGCTGGGCGAGAACGGCCGTGCGCTGACCGGGGCGGTGAGCTGGCTGCCGCGCGATTGGGTGCGGCTGACCGGTGAAGTCCTGTGGATCGACAGCACGCGCCAGGAGCGGGTGATCAGCGGACTCTCGCCGCAGAAAAGCGAGACGCAGGCGCAGCTCTCCGCCCGCTTCTATTTCGAGTAGGTTCTCACATTCAACTCAATATCGTCATGGCCGACCGAGCCGAAGCGGAGCGAAGGCGAGCTGTCGGCCACCCATGAACACCGTCTGCGGAGTGTTCATGGGTCCCCGGGATGCGCTCCGCGTTGCTACGCCCCCCCGGGGATGACGGAATAGGGTTGTTCAAGAGGCAATCGCGCTCACTCTTCCTGGACTTCCTCCTTGGTGATCGGCCGGTAGTCGTGCCGCCGATAGAGCTTGCCGCGCTTTACCGTCATCGTCACGGACTGCAGCGTCTCGATGTCGTCGAGCGGATTCTTCGCGGTGAAGACGATGTTGGCGAGCTTGCCCGCTTCCAGGGTGCCCATCTCCTTTTCCTGCCCGATGGTGCGCGCGCCGATCAGGCTCGAGGCGCGCAGCGCTTCCGCCGGCGTCATCCCCGCGGCGTGGACCAGCAGCGACGTTTCGTGGAACAGGGAAGGATAGCGCTCCTGCCATGGCGCATCGCTGTCGGTGCCGGCGGAAATCTCCACGCCGGCGCGATGGGCCTGGGCCGTCAGCTTCTCCGCCAGCGCCAGCGAGCAATAGGGCTTCGGCGCGGCGTTGGGCAGTTTCCACATCACGTCGTAGACCCAGAGCGTGGCATCGAGGATCGTTCCGCGCCGCTTCATCTCGTCAAACAATGCCCCGACGGCCGGATTGGCTTGCGCGAACTTCTCCTCTTCGACGGCCGCGCGATTGTGATACGCCGCCGGCATTTTCGCCGAGGCCTGATAGGCCAGCAGACAGGTATGGCTGACCACGTCCACGTTCGCCCCGATCACCTCTGCGGGCGAAGCTGGAAACACCGCCGCATGCGCCCACACCAGCATGTGCTGGCGATGAGCTTCGTCGGCGATGCGGCTCACCAACACTTCGGGCAGATCGGCGTAGATCTTGATCGCCGTCGCGCCGGTGCCATGGGCTTCCGCGATGGTCCGCGGAAGATCGGTGCCGGGCGTGACGGCGCGCATCCACGGCACTTGGCCGGCGACCTCGCCTTTGGTGGATTCCGCCGTGCGCGGATCGGCGAAGAATTCGGGTCCCGCCATCAGTGCGGCGTAGAAGATGTCCGGCGAGTCGATCTCGCCGAGCTTGGCGGCGCGCGACAGATCCGCCAGCGCCCTGGCGTCGCCGGCCATGTCGCGAACCGCGGTGATGCCGCTGTAGAGATCGCGCCGCAGCACGGCTTCCGCATAGCGGCGGTCCGGCGGACTGGCCAGATGCACATGACTGTCGATCAGCCCGGGCAGCGCGAACAGGCCGCTGGCGTCTTCTACCCGCATTCCCGGCAGGCGCCGAAATCGCGCGGCGGGCAGAATGGCCTCGATCCGCTCCCCTTTCACCACGATGTTCATGTTGGATTGCGGCGCGGCGCCGGTGCCGTCGATCACCGTGGCGCCCTGATAGACGACGCTCTGCTGCGGCGCGGCCGCCACGGCCGGCCCGGCCGCCAGCAGCAAAATCAGGATGCCGGTCTTGCCCATGGCCATTCCTTCAGCGCGCGCCGCCCATGCTACACTGCCGGCAGGAAATCGGGAGAGCCTCCATGCCGCGGCCGAAGAATACGGAGTTCGAGTTCCAGGGGGTCAACCATCTGGCCCTGGTGTGCCGGGACATGACGCGGACGGTCGAGTTCTATTCGGGCGTGCTCGGCATGCCGCTGATCAAGACCATCGACCTGCCGCGCAACCTGGGCCAGCACTTCTTCTTCGATCTCGGCAATGGCGACGCGCTCGCCTTCTTCTGGTTCCGCGACGCGCCGGAGGCGCAGCCCGGCGTCGCCTCCGCCAAGCGCGGCACGCTCCCCGGCCCCTCGGCGCATGGCTCGATGAACCACGTCGCCATCAACGTGCCGGCCGACAGGATCGACGCGTACTACGAGAAGCTGAAGGCCAAGGGGATCGAATGCAGCCGCGTGGTCAATCACGACGATTCCCCGGCGCAGGCGAGCCTCGAGATCACGCCGACCACTTTCGTGCGCTCCATCTATTTCTACGATCCCGACGGCATCGCGCTGGAGCTGGCGGCCTGGACCCGCGAACTGCCGCGCGAAGGCGACGTCACCGTCGAGCCGGCGCACGCTGCTGACCGCGTGCGCGATCTCGCGCCGGCGAAGTAGCACGCACCGGTTCAGAGGTTTTCGCTCCACATCGCCGAGAGCGAGTGCAGCTGTGAAGGGTTTTCCCGGAAGAGCAGCTTCGCTGCGGCGCGGACGCGGTCCTTGTCGTGCTCGGTCGTGAGATATTCCACCGGCGATTTGCCGTCGATGCGGGCGAGCAGCAACGCCGGCAGCAGCGCGGCGGTGCGGCGTTCCGCGTCTTCACGCGGCTCCCAGCCGACTCCGGACAGATAGGCATCTTTCAGCCGCGCGAAACATTCCAGATAGGCGCCGCTGTGCTCGGGATGCCAGACGCATTTGAGCAGCAGATGATTGAGGCAGAAAGCGAGATCGAAAGCGGGATCGCCGATGCAGGCGGTCTCCGCGTCGAGGAACACCGGGCCCTCCGGTCCGCAGAGAATGTTCTTGGGGCTGACATCGCCATGCATCAGCGCGACGCGCGATGCCGCGATCGATTGCGCCAATTCGCGGATGCGCGGCGCCACGTCCTCATGGCGCGTGGCAGTGAAGAGAAGATAAGGCTCGAGCCGCAGCGCGAAGAACTGTTCGTAGTTGGCAAACTGCGCCGCGATGTCCTTGCTGCCGGCCGTTGCTGCATGGATGCGCGCCAGCGCCGCACCCACCCGTGCCGCGAAATCCGGATCGGCTTCTCCCGCGGCAAGCCGCGCCTTCCACAGCGGATGGGTCTCCGGCGGCAGATAGCGCATGGCGAACACGTGCCGCGCGCGATCCTCCGCCAGGACCTGCGGCACCAGCCTGGGATCGATGGTGGCGACCAGCCGGAACCAGGCGACCTCGGCCTCGGCCCGCTCCACCGGCGCTCGCCAGTCCTCCGCCACCCGTAGCCTTGCCAGCGCCCGCTTGATGCAAAACGCGCGGCCCCCGACATGCACCGCAAGGACGTCGCACGACACGCCGCCGCCGAGCTTTTCGACGCGATAGCGCTCCCCGGGGCCGAGCAGCTTCATCGCCCGCAAGGCGGCCGCGAGGTCCGCTTCGTCCCATCGATTGTCCGGCGATTGGCTCATCTGGCGCAGACCGCGAACCCGCGCCAATATGCGGCGCGGCGGGCGTAGCGGCAATCATGAGCGACAATTCCACTGTGGCGGGCAGGGCGCCCGCGCATTTCGACAATGCCGAAGCGCTGGCCGAAACGATCGTCCGCGAGGTGGGCCGCGACATCGTGCTGGGGCTGCCGCTGGGCCTCGGCAAGGCCAACCACATCGCCAACGCGCTCTATGCCCGCGCCGCCGCCGACCGTTCCATCCGCTTGCGTATCTTCACCGCCCTTACGCTGGAGAAGCCGCGCTACGGCAGCGAGCTGGAGCGCCGCTTTCTCGCGCCGGTGATCGAACGCCTGTTCGGCGGATATCCCGATCTCGCCTATGCCAAGGCTCTGCGCGCGGGCACATTGCCGCCCAACATCGAAGTCAATGAGTTCTTCTTCTTGGCCGGACGCTGGCTCGGCGTGCTGCGCGCGCAGCAGGACTACATCTCCGCCGGCTATACGCACGCCTCGCGCTATCTGATCGAGCGGGGCGTCAACGTCATCGCTCAGCTGGTGGCCAAGCGCGGCGAGGGCGCGGACGCGCGCTACAGCCTGTCCTGCAACACCGACATTACGCTTGACGCGCTGCAGGCGCGCGCGAAAGGGGGCGCGAAGTTCCTGCTGGTGGGCCAGGTCAATTCGGAATTGCCGTTCATGCCGGGCGACGGCGACCTGCCGGCTGCGGCCTTCGCCGCCATGCTCGATCATCCATCGACGGACTTTCCCCTGTTCGCGCCGCCCAAGCCGCCGATCGATCTCGCCGAGTACGCAGCGGGCCTGCGCATCGCAGCCCTGATTCCCGATGGCGGCACGCTGCAGATCGGCATCGGCGAAGAGGGCGATGCGGCGGTGCATGCGCTGATCCTGCGCCAGACGGAGAACGCCGCCTTCCGCGAGGCGCTGGGCCGCCTCGATCCGCAAGTTGCGATACCGCCGTCCGCCCAACTCGGGCCTTTCGAGCAGGGTCTCTATGCCGCCACCGAGATGCTGGTGGACGGCTATCTTCATCTGAAGGATGCCGGAATCCTCAAGCGCGAAGTCGACGGCGCGCTGGTCGATGCCGCCTTCTTCCTGGGGCCGAAGGATTTCTACCGGCGCCTGCGCGAGATGCCGGAAGCCGAGCGCGCCAGGTTCCAGATGAAGGCCGTGTCCTTCACCAATCGGCTCTATGGCGGCGAAGAGTCCAAGCGTGCGGCGCGGGTGGGCGGCCGCTTCGTCAACAGCACCATGATGGCGACGCTCCTGGGCGAGGCCGTCTCCGACACGCTGGAGGACGGCCGCGTGGTCAGCGGCGTGGGCGGCCAGCACGACTTTGTCGCCCAGGCCTTCGCGCTGGCCGATGCGCGCTCCATTCTCACGCTCAAGGCGACGCGGAAGTCGCGCGGGAAACCAGAGTCCAACATCCGCTGGTCCTATGGCCGCATGACCATCCCGCGCCACCTGCGCGACATCTTCGTCACCGAATACGGCGTCGCCGATCTGCGCGGCAAATCGGATGCCGAGTGCATCGCCGCCATGCTGGCGATCGCGGATTCGCGCTTCCAGCCGGAACTCGCGCGCCAGGCCAAGGACGCCGGCAAGCTGCCGCGCGGCTACGAAATTCCCGGGGCCCATCGCGACAACACGCCAGAGCGTATCGCCCGCGCGCTGGAGCCGTTGCGCGCCCGCGGCCTGCTGCCGCTGTTTCCGCTCGGCACCGATTTCACGCCCGCCGAGCAGCGCCTCGTGCCGGCGCTGGCGCTGCTGCAGGACGCGTCGCAATCGCGAGCGAACCTGCTCTCGCTGGCGCTGCAGGGATTGAGCGGCGGAACCAGCGACGCCGAAGCGCTGGCGCGGCTCGGCCTCGAGCGTCCGAAATCGTTTTCCGATCGCCTCTATCGCCTGCTGGTGCGCGCAGCACTGGCCCGCACCCAATCCCAAACCTGAAGGAACCACTCCATGAAAGCGGCCGTCTATTACGAGAATGGCGATCCCAGCGTCCTCAAATACGAGGAGGTGCCGGATGCCAAATGCTTCCCCGGCGGCATCCTCATCCGGGTGGAGGCCGTCAGCATCGAAGGCGGCGACGTGCTCAACCGCTGGCACGGCGCGCTGATGGAGCGGCCGCATATCGTCGGCTACCAGGCCGCGGGCGAGATCGTCGAGATCGGCGAAGGCGTCAGCGAGTTCAAGCTCGGCCAGAAGGTCGTCACCGTCGGCGCCAACGGCTCGCACGCGAGCCTGCGCGCGGTGCCGGCGCGCGTGGCCTGGGCGCTGCCGCCGGGCATGGACGTGCGACAGGCCGCCGTCATTCCCGTCCCCTTCGGCACCGCCGACGATTGCCTGTTCGAGTTCGGCCGCCTGAAGGAGGGCGAGACGGTGCTGATCCAAGCCGGCGCCAGCGGCGTGGGCGTGGCGGCGATCCAGCTCGCCAAGCGGGCCGGCGCGCGCGTGCTGGCCACCGCCTCCAGCGGCGAGCGGCTGGAGCGGCTGAAGCCGCTCGGCCTCGATCACGGTATCGACTACAGACGCGAGGACGTCGTGCAGGCGGCGATGAAGATCACCGGCAACCAGGGCGTCGACGTCGTCGTCGATCCGGTGGGGACGACGCTCGCCACCAGCATCGCCGTGCTCGGCTATCGCGGCCGCGTCTCGCTGGTGGGGCAGGCCGGCCGCGGCGATGCCAAGGTCGACGTCTCGGCGCTGATGCCGGGCAACCGCTCCATCACCGGCGTATTCCTGGGCGCGGAGATCGCGACTGATCGCGTGCATGACAACATCCAGCGCCTGATCGGAGAGGTAGCAAGGGGCGAGCTCAAGGTGCTGATCGACCGCACCTTTCCGCTCTCCGAAGCCGCCGCCGCGCACGCCTATATCGAAAGCCGCCAAGCGGTCGGCCGCGTGCTGCTGATTCCGTGACAAGCACCGTTCGCCGTCGGCCAAAAGGCCCTCCCTCAAGGGGAGGGTGCGCTGAGCAATCGGTGGCGTGACGCCGACGGAGATTTATCCACCAACTTCGTCTTCGACCCACAACATATCGTCCGCTTGAGGCGGTAGGGCCCAATATACCCAGGCTTCGTTTTCACGGCGCAACCGTACCCCCCACCCCCCATTTCTCTCTTCCGGAGAGAGGAATCCGCATAAGCGAGAGGCGCGATTCCCGATTGCGGCGCGTGCAAAACAAGAGTGCGGCCGCCAGGACCGCACCGCTCAACCTGCATTTCTCAGGAATGACGAAATTATACAAAACCAGCGTCACGCTGTCAACCCTAGGTAGTGTCTTGACCAGGAGGCCTGGCGACGACAATTCAATCGATCGGAGGGGGCCAAATGGGCAACGCAAACCGACAATCACAGTAGCGGCGATCATGATCTTTCCGGCAACTGTGCAGCTGGCATTTCACCTTGATCATTTTCCAGAGCAATTGGCGTTCCCGTGGCCAGAGATTTTGCACAAGCCTCTAGCACTCGCAAGACGCGCAGGCCTTCCTCTGCATCCGTGTCGGGTTCTTGTCCATTGCGCACCGCATCCAGGAAATGGCTTAGCTCCTCTTTAAGAGGCTCGCGCTCGTCCGTGTGAACCAGAATCGGCTCCGCTTTGACCACTGAAACAGTTCCGGACATCACATCGACGCCGTGGTCGAATATCTGCAATTTCTCATGCCACCTTGCCGTATCGTCAAATACAGCCTGCGCCCGAGAGCCAATCAGCACCAGTTTGTGTTCCTTGACCGGATTGAGCCAGGAGACGGCGATATCCGCCGTTACCCCTTTGGCGAAGTCCAAATGGACACGCGCGATATCGGCGATGTCCGAATTTAGGATGGCCCGCCCATGAGCGGACACGATCTTTGGCATCTGGCCGAAGATTGCCAGAATAATGGAGATGTCATGCGGCGCGAAGGACCAAAGGACGTCCTCCTCAGTCCGGATCTTACCCAGCCCGAGCCTTCGCGAGTAGACGTGACGAACCGTTCCGAGGCGGCCAGATTGGACCACTTCCAATAGCTTGCGAACGACGGGATGATATCGAAGGACATGCCCGACCATTAAGACGCGCTTGCGCTCACTTGCCAACTTTGCAAGCACTCTGCCCTCTGATACTGATTTTCCTAGAGGCTTTTCCACGAACACGTGTTTGCCCGCTCTCAAGGCTCGACCGACGTGATCCGCGTGTAGCGTGGAAGGCGTGGCGATCGCTATCGCTTCGACGGCGACATCCTCCAGAATTTCCGCAAATTTGCGCGCCGGAGCGGAAAACTTTGCACCGAGGTCCTCCGCCACTCTGGTATTTATGTCGCAAACGGAATGAAGAACACCTAATTGAGCCAGGGTTCTAACTATGGACTTTCCCCAAGCGCCGCAGCCGATGACAGCAGTTCGGGGTCCTTCCGTCGCACCGCCCAAGTTGGCTATCCGCACTTGCTCCTCTGCCGCCTCTACGATCTTACCAATTGCGTAGCGATATTCGGAATGACGATTGCCAGCTCGTTCAAAGACCCGGAGGCGCTCGCCCCAGCCCGCCGTGCCGAGCTTCACGTTGTGTATAAGCTCACACAGTTCGACAACCGTGTCAGACGCGGTACCCTCGGTTGGATCGACCGTCTTGATTGTACCCCCTGCTAGCTCAGTCATTAGTCCAGCTTGCCACGCGACCCTGAATAACACTGCATGTCCAGCCTCGACATCGAATTGAACGTTGACGCTGCCGCGATGAATTTTGAAATTTCTGATAGTGCCTTCCTTGAACCAGTCATGGACCGCGTCGGATACCCGCTCGAAGTCATTCACGTCCCCATCCAGTACAATTTGAATTGTAGTTCGCAGCTGTCCAGCGCGTGTGCTGCGACCTACGTAGTCAACATCCCTCAACCAACGTACGTCGAGATATTCCAGCATTGTGAGCGCAAAGGCTGCGGCATATTTGGTTGCCTTAACTTGCTGTTGGTTCAACGCCGGCAATCGTCCCTCGATCGGCGCACTAGCTTTATTGTCTATGACATCCGAGATTCCACGAATCACAATCGCATGAATGTTGTTCTGGTGAGCTGCCAAGAGCACGCCATATCCTTCTTGCTCCACTGCAATGGATCGCGGGGCAACTGCTTCAATATGGGTGAGATGTTCGCTGCGACTGTTTCTTACAAGCAATTCACCGGCAGCTATTGGCTCAATTCGTACCGCGACACTTTCGTTTGGGGTTTGTGGGTACAGTACGTCACGCCATCGGTCCAGATACTGCTCGGCTTTGGCGCGTTCGAGTAGTTGCCTTGTAGGGCGAACCGAGTCTGGGCGAGGCAATAGTTCAACATCCACTTTGCCGGGTTCGTAATGGTATATTTTATCGGCCACAACGATATCGAACATCTCGACCTTACTCGGGATGCCGCCAGCGCAGCCAACGAACATGATGACATCAGGCTTGATGTTGTGCTTCACGCGATCCGCAGCTATCGCCGCAAAGACGTTTCCCGCCGACACCGGCATAGGCAGTACCACGTCCCAAGCCTTGGCACAGTTTGGTCGCAGCGCTCTGCATGGATATTCAGAACGGAAATATACTGATCCGTCGACGGGATCGGTCTCATCTTTACATGGCAATATTTGCCGTATTGCCCCAAGTTCTTCCGCAATGGCGGTAATGATTGCGACGCGTGGATTTCGCATGTTGTGATACCCGTAGGAAATTCCGAATTCGAAAATTTGATGACAGCATACATATTACCTGCTTCACCGCGAAGTCCCGGTTTCACGACAAACATCCACAAAACTGAGAGTTCTTCGGAGAAAAGCGCAAGGGCAGTCAGGGATTTGGCCGGCTCGCTACCGGCGCGGCTTGTTTGTCTTCGCGCCGGCGTATTCGGCGACGAACGGCGCTTCGGCGTCGGTGGCGTAGCCGCGGAACAGGCCGACCGCGTTCCAGTCCATTGCCACGTTGCCCCGCGCGTCGAGTCCGATGAGCGCGCCGTCCGCATCCTGGTAGGCGCCGAGGCGATCGTGGATGTCGGCCTTCATCGCCGCGGCCAGCGACTGATGGGCGTAGCGCATGCGGTCGGCCACGTCCTTGGCCACCGACAGGCGGATGAAATATTCGCCGTGGCCGGTGGCGGAGAAACCGCCCACCGCGTCGTCGGCGTAGACACCGGCGCCGACGTTGGGGGAGTCGCCCACGCGGCCGGGAATCTTGGCGTCGTAGCCGCCGGTGGACGTCGCCGCCGCGATGTGGCCGCAGCGGTCGAGCGCCACCGCGCCCACCGTGCCGTGCTCCGGCGTGCCCGCCGCAGCGTGATCCACGGGCTTGCTCTTGAGGAAGTAGGAATCCGGCACGGTATCCGCGCCCAGGCTCTTCACATAGGCTTCGCCGCGGTCGCCCACCAGCAGCACGTGGCGTCCGCCCTCCATCACCAGCCGCGCCGCATGCACCGGATTCTTCACGTGCAGCATGGAGGCGACGGCGCCGGAGCGCAGCCCGTTGCCGTCCATGATGGAAGCATCGGTCTCGACCGCACCGGCGGCATTGGCGATGGCGCCCTTGCCGGCGTTGAAGGCGCCGGAATCCTCGAAGCCGCGCACGATCTCTTCCGCCACGTCGAGGCTCGCCGCGCCTTGCGCCAATTCGGCGCGCGCCTTCTCAAGGGCCGTGCGCATGATGTCGAGCCGGTCCTTGGCTTCAAGCGGCGCGCTGATCTCGCCGCCATGCACCACCACCGCGAAACGCGCATGCAACTGGCACGCCCCCTCGGCGGCGCTGGCAGCCGCGGTGACGAACATCAAACTCGACGATAGGACGACAGTTCGCAGCATCGACAAATCCCACGACAGGCCAGAGATCATGCGCGCACAGATTGCAGGATGCATCGGCGCCCCCCATTGCGCGGGCATGGTAGCGCCCACGCGTCCGCCGCCCAACCCCGCGGAAATACAATCGATCCCCTGGAATCGCGCTCCCGCAAACTTTACAGGACTTGCGGCGCTAACTATACTTTTCAGTATTCGCGGCCGATTCATTCTCCTTGATTTGGCGGCGAATCCAATATTGGGGGCTCTCATGTCGATTCCGATGCTGCGCCGCGCGGCTCTTGCGGCGGCCTGTTCCGTGTTTGCGCTTTCGCCTGCGGCGATGGGCGGCTCCATGCGCCATCCTGAGGCGCAGCAGCATGTCACCAAACTGCCGGCCAGGAAGATGGCTCCGCACGGCGCGCACATGCTGGCCATGGCCGCACCTGGCGACGCCTGCAACGGCGCCGGCCAGCCTTTCTGCGACGCGCTGATGGATCCCACGCCCGGCTGGACCGGTCAGGTCTTCAAGCTGGCGCAGAATTATCCGGCAACCGCGCCGCAGGACGACCAGCCCTGGCTCAAGCTCGATCCCAAGACGCAAGCGCTCGATTACCTGAAATCGGTGCTGGCCTATTTCTACGAGGGCAACATCCGCGACAGCGTGGAGGAGAGCTTCGATCCCACGAAGAACACGGTGCGCCAATGGTACAACGCGCCGTGGCAGGATTTCGGCGTCGGCGGCCGCGAGTTCATTCACGGACTCACCCGCGAGCGCGTCTCCTTGCCCGGCGAGCTCGCGCCCACGCAGAAGAGCAAATGGAACAATTACGCCGTCGGCTTCTACAACGCGCCGGGCGGCGTCACCATCGGCAAGGTCTGGGCCGATCACATGAATCCGCAAGTCTCGCTGGCCGCCATGCCGGAAGGCACGGTGGGCGCCAAGCTGCTGTACACCACGGCCACCGTCGACGAGGTGCCGTATCTGGCCGGTGCGCCCGAGTGGCAGGCCTATGTCTACAAGGACGTGCACGCCACCACGCCGAAGGAAACCGATCCGCGCGCCGTCACGACGGTGCGCCTCTTGCAGATCGACATCGCGGTGAAGGATAGCCGCGTCGCCGGCACCACCGGCTGGGTGTTCGGCACCTTCGTCTATGGTGGCGGACCGGGCGGACCGGCTGGGAGCGGCTGGACCAACGTGGCGCCCGTCGGCTCCTCCTGGGGCAATGACCCGACCTATTCGGGCACCGGTCCCGTCGGCGAGCAGGTGATGAACACGGCGGTGAACATGCCCCATGTCGGCTACCAGGGGCGGCTGAACGGCCCGGTCGACAATCCCGTGTCGTCGTGCCTGTCGTGCCATTCCACGGCTGAGATTCCGCGCGCCTCGCGCATGTATCCGGCCAGCGGCAGCACGCCGGCGCAGATCGCCTTCTTCTTCCGCAACGTGCCGGCCGAAACGCCGTTCGACAACGACGGCCAGCACACTTCGACCGATTATTCGCTGCAGGTGGCGGGCGGCATCTCCAACTTCCAGTCCTATCATCAGGTGCTGGCGGCCAAGACGGTGGCGGAAGAAAACAAGGCGCTGGCGGCCCTGCACAAGGCCGAGCAGCTCACACCGCGCAACGGCGGCAAGGTCGACTGACGCGTCCGCGCATCCGCTTCGATCCTCGCACACGAAGGAGACGTCCCCATGGGTATCGCCCGGCATTCCACTTTCCTGCGCAGCGTGTGCGTGGCGGCGGCAGGGCTTGCGCTGCTGGGCGCCGGCGCCGCCGCACCGGCCAAACATCCGGCCAAAGCCAAAGCGATGGCGCCGATGCCGGCGCGCATCGTCGTCAACGCGCCATTGGTGGAACGCGACCAGGAAAAAAAGGTGCATCTCACCGCCACCATGACGCGGGCCAAGCTGTTCAATCCCGCCACCGGCACCTATGACCAGGTGAACCTGCGCTCCTACCAGAGCAAACGGACCAATCCGGACACGCCGTTCGTGGCGCCAAGCATCGAGACGGTGCCGGGCGAGAAGCTGGAAGTTTCGCTCACCAATGGGCTGCCCGCCGAGCCCGAGTGCAACGTGCCGCCCAAGCCGCACAACACGCCGCACTGCTTCAACACCACCAACCTGCACACCCACGGGCTGTGGGTGAGCCCGTCCGGCCATAGCGACAACGTGCTGCTCGAGATGAAGCCGGGCGATCACATCGACTTCACCTTCGACATTCCGCCCGAGCATCCCGCCGGTACCTTCTGGTACCATCCGCACAAGCACGGCTCGACCGCGCTGCAGGTGGGCAGCGGCATGTCCGGCGCCTTGATCATCCGCGGCGACCGCGCACCCAGCGCAGCCAAGACCGGCGACATCGATACGCTGCTCGCGCCGGTCAAGCCGAAGGAGCGCATCCTGGTGCTGCAGCAGATCCAGTACGCCTGCTGGGCGAACGGCAAGATCAAGACCAATGCGGACGGCACCTGGAAGTGCGACGCCAACGACGTGGGCGAGATCCGCAATTACGATCAGCTGGGCTTCGACGTCGAGCACGGCTCGGAGCGCTGGACCGTGTCGGGCCGCTACACCAGCATCAACGGCGAGGTGCTGCCCACCTTCACCGGCGCCAAGGCGGGGCATATGGAGCGCTGGCGCATGATCCATGCCGGCCTCGCCAACACCATCAGCGTCTCGTTCCGGCCGATGAAGCCGGGCGCGCCGGCGGCCGAGCTTCTCGCCGCCGCCAAGGAAGCCGATTGGGTGACGCAGAACTGCGTGGGCGACGTGGTGCATCAATTCGCCTATGCCACCGACGGGCTGACGCGCGCGCGGATGATCGATCGCGGCGACGGCAAGCCGACTGTGCTGCAGCCCGGCTACCGCGAGGACGTGCTGGTGGTCTTTCCCAAAGCCGGCCGCTACTGCGTGATCGACGAAGCCGCCCCGGCCGGGGAATCCATCACCACCAAGGCCGAGAGCCGGCAGCTGCTCGGCACCGTGGTGGTCGATGCCGGCACCCCCGTCACCGATCAGAAGGCGGCGGTGGAAACGGCGCTGATGAAATCGGCCGAGCAGCTGGGCAAGGACGGCAAATATGCGCCCGAGATCGCTCAACGCGTCGCCGCCGACCTGAAGGACGGGTTGAAGCTCGTCTCCTTCGTGCCGCATGAGGATCTATCTGCGGTTTCACCCGTGGGCCAGCAGCAGCTCGCCTTCACCATCCAGTCCGGCAAGTTCATGGTCGGCACCAGCTTGAGCGACCCCTCCAAGGACAAGCCCTACGATCCCGCGGTGATGGACCGCGTCCTGAAGCTGGGCTCCGTCGACGAATGGACCATGAAGTCGCGCATCGCCTCGCACCCGTTCCACATTCACGTCAATCCGTTCCAGATCGTGAAGATCCTGAACGCGGACGGCGTCGACGTGAGCGAGAGCGGCGAGCCGGCCACCGGGGACATGCAGTACGCCGATCTCAAGGGCGAGTGGAAGGATTCCCTGTTCATCAAGCAGAACTACACGGTGGTGATGCGCACCAAGTATCAGCGCTTCACCGGCAAGTTCGTCCTGCACTGCCACATCCTCGACCACGAGGACCAGGGCATGATGGAAAACGTCGAGATCACCGAGGACGGAACTCCGTCGCCGCCCGAGCATTCGACGCACGAAATGTGACAGGCAACGGGCCGGCAGATCCAAGTCCTTGCCGGCCCGGGCCGCAATGGACGATTCCATCCGATAAATAGTTTGCCGGATCTCAACTTGAAGTAGATTAACGGAGCACTTCCTACTATAAATGAAGCCGACTCGAAGGGCCGCGCCAGCCAAGGCGTCGCCTGCATTTTCACTTGGGAAGGTCGGTCATGGCTCAACCCGCGCCGTTACGCTTCAAGCCCAATCTCTTGTGCATCGCCCCGCCGCCCTTCTCGCCCACCGCGCCTCCCGCGGGCGCTTCCTATCTGCTCGGCTATCTCAAATCGCAGGGCTGCCTCGATTTCGATTTTCTCGACCTGAGGCTAGGCGTTCCCGATTGCTACTCGCCCACCTACACCTATACCGGCGCTTACGCGGAAGCCTATGTCCACGACATTCCAGACCTGCCGCTTGTCCTTCAGCTGATCCAAGCGTTCGAGTCCGGCGCGCCCCTTGTGCCGGAGAAGACCGAGCTGATGGAGCGGTATTGCCTGGAGCGCGGCATCTCGCTCGTCTATCTGCAGAGCTATCTGTACGGGCTCGATCGCTATTTCGCCCACACTTTCGAGCAGATCCCGGACATCCGGTTCATCGGCTTCTCGGTGTGGACCACGAACTATCTCTCCACTTTGATGGCGGCGGCCCATCTCAAGCGCAGGCGCAATCCGCCCGTCATCGTCGCCGGCGGCCCCCAGGTCTCCTCCAGCGAGGCAAGCGCGCAGCTGGGACTTGGCAGCGGTTTGTTCGACGTGGTGGCGGTGGGCGAGGGCGAGCAGACGCTGCTCGACGTCTACAATGCCTTTGCGCGCGACGGAAGGGTGGGCGACGGGATCGCGGGAACGCTCGTCAAGACCGCGCCGGGCGTCTTCGCCCGCACGCCCCGCGCGCTGATGCGGCTCACCACCATGCCGGCGCCGAGTTTCGCCGAGATGCACATCTCGGCCTATCAGACCGACGACCTCTACCGCACAGTGCCGCTGCAGTTCTCGCGCGGCTGCACCGACAAATGCGAGTTCTGCAGCGAATGGAAGTTCTGGGAGCGCTTCCGCACCGATACCGCGGAGCACACGGTCGACCAGATCGAGCGCGTCAAGCGGGACTATGGCGCCACCTTCATCACCTTCATGGATTCGCTTTTGAACGGCATCCCGCGCCGGCTGGTGGAGTTGTGCGAACTCATGCTCCGCCGCTCCGTGGACATCCGCTGGAGCTCGTTCATGCGGGCGCAGATGGACGCCAAGACGGCGGCGCTGCTGGCGCGCGCGGGCTGCCACGACGTATTCATCGGAGTGGAATCCTTTTCCGACGAGACCCTCGAGCTGATGCGCAAGCGGCGGACGAGCGCAGACAATCTGCAGGCGGTCGAGGCGTTCCTCGACGCCGGCATCGATGTGACGGCCGGCTTCGTGCCAGGCTTTCCGGGAGACTCGCGCGACCGCTTCGTCGCCAGTGCGCTCGTCCTGCGCGACTTGCAGCAGCGCTATCGCGGCCGCTTCGAAGTCAACAACGAGGCTTTCGTCGTCCAGCCGGGCGCACCGCTCTTCAACAAGCTCGACCAGATGGGCCTGACCGGGCAACTTTGGGCGGAGGACTATCTCGACATCGCGCCAGCCTATCGAGACATCACTGCGCGCATCCTGTGCACGGTCCAAGGCGAGAGCCAGGGGCTGGAGCGAGTGGGCCGGCTATCGATTCTGCACACCATCACCGAAGACGCCCGGTCCAATTCCGGCTTCGCCTTCGCGCGCGCCGAGGGAGAGGATCTCTCGACCGCGGAATTCGTCTTCACGCACCTCCGCGGCGGCTGGAGCCTGGCCAGCCGCAAGTCGGAATTTGGGCACGTGTACAGCCTGATCGTGAACGAGGAGGAGGAAGCCGAACTGGGCGATCTCGATTTCGCCAACGGCTCGCAGACGGGAGCCGCCGCCGGGCTGTTGGCGCGACTCGAGCGGGCCCATGTCGTCCCGCCGTCGCGCCACGGCCTGCGCGCCGTCCGCGGGCTCTACCAGAGAACGATCGACGGAGATTGCCGCTTTTCCGTGTCGCCCTTTGTTGTGGCGCGCGCAATGGACTGGCGCCAGCAGCACGGCGTGCTGATCTCATCGATCCTCAACCAGCAGGTCTCCCGTCGCCGGCCCCGGGTCGGGGACCTGTTGCGCTTCGTCTTGCGTCAGCCGCGCAGCGAGGAGGAGTTGTGGACATTCTCTCGCCGAAAGTCGCTCTTCGCGCGGACCGAACTGCGCAGGGAGATCGAGCGGCTCAAGGAAGATGGAATCTTGGTCATTTGCGAGCGCGCGGAGCGGCTGCAGCGTGTCGAGGCCGTCGAGGCGGAAGGTGCTTCAGCGCCGGTCGCCGAGAGCGAAGCGGCGACGGAAGCGGCCGCGTAGCCCAGCGCGTCAGATTCGCCCCGCCTGGCGCAGGGCTTCCGCTTCCGCGAGCCCGACCTTGCGCGCGTTCCAGCGGCCTTCTCCGAGATTCTCGATGAAGATGAAATCCTCCGTGCCCAGCACGCCCAGCTCCACGTGCCGGTCCGGCAGGAATACGGTGACGTCCTTCTCTAGATAGGCCACCACCTGTCCGCCGCGCGGCAGCGCCATCGCCGCCCATTCCTTGAGCTGCGAATAGTAGGGCTCCTGGCGCCAGGCATCGGGATAGAGGGGATCGGCATGGGCGTTGAGCCGCCGCCCGTCGAGATCGTAGGTGATGATGATGTGCGCCAGCTCCGGCCGCCACTCCGGACCAAGGCTCGCATCGATCAGCCAGCCGCAATGATAGTTGCGGCAGACCGGCGGCCGCGTTTCGTGAATGCCGCAGCCCGTGCCCACCACGCAGTGCTGGCACAACACGCCCATCGGCTTGTT
>DATCOJ010000088.1:0-14931 GCA_036564785.1 Rhizomicrobium sp.
CGAGCCCGCATTTGCGGGGAAGCGCGACCCGGCCATCCATCTTTCCACGGCCATGACTCGAACCGCCAAATGCTGCTGCCAGGCCTGCTCCATCACGGTGGAGGGCGAGCCTGCGCTCAACGCCCTCTGCCATTGCGACAGCTGCAAGCGTCGCACGGGCAGCGCCTTCGGTTGGTCGAGCTATTTTCCCGATGCCCAGGTGGTGGGCACGAGCGGCGCATTCGAGGTCTATGCCAAGGACGGCGAGGCCGGCTACCGGCGCCACTTCTGCGGCTGCTGCGGCACCACGCTCTATTGGAAGAGCTTCGGCTTCCTGCCGGATTGCACCGGCGTGGCCGGCGGCTGCTTCGTGGACGAACCGCTGCCGCCGCTGAATTTCTCTGCCTCGGATGCGCGCCGCTGCGCCTGGCTCACGCTTCCCGGCGACTGGCCGCGGGCTTAAGCCGCCCCAATAAACTATCGCCATGCGCGTGGCGCAGAGCGGGGGGCGCATATTTGTTCTTTATTTGTTCAAGTGTGTTTGCTAGCGTCCGCCCCTCGTTTTCGGGGAGAATTCCATGATCGGTTACGTCACCATCGGCGCCAAAGACAGCGAGGCGTCGGGCAAGTTCTACGACGCCGTGCTGGGCGAAGTCGGGTATGCGCGGGCCTTCGCGGACGGCGGCTGGATCGGCTACGGGCCCAAGGGCAGCGACAAGTACGAGGTCTATGTCTGCCCGCCGCACGACAAAAATACCGCCACCTTCGGCAACGGCTCGATGCTGGCCTTCAAGGCCAATTCGCAAGCGGAAGTGGAAGCGGCGCATAAAGCCGCACTCGGATCGGGCGGCAGCGACGAAGGCGCGCCAGGCTACCGCCCGCCGGACAAGCAGAGTTTCTACGGCGCCTATATGCGCGATCCCACCGGCAACAAGCTCTGCGTCTACTACGCGCCGTAACCGTCGGCGCAAAGCAAAGCGTCGGCGCTACTCCACCGTGCCGGATTCTTCCGGGATGGCGACGTCGCCGGCGTCTTCGGCTGCGGCAGCGGACTTGCCCCGCTCTTCGGAGCGGCGGCTGGCGCGCGCCTGGAGCTTCTGCTCCTTGCGCGCGGCCACGCTCTCGAAGCGGCGCCTGAGCTTGGGATGCTTGCGGGTGAGCTGGGCGAAATCCAGCGCCGACAGCGTCAGCATCCGCATGGGCGAGCGGGCGGTCACCGTCGCCTCGTGCGGCTTGCCGGAGAGCAGCGCGTCCTCGCCGAAGAAATCGCCGGGCCCCAGCGAAATGCCGCCGCGGCCGTAATCGGCACGGGCGGTGCCCGAGACGATGAAGAACATCTCGGTAGCGGGATGGCCCGCCATGGTCATCTCCGTGTGTTCCTGGACCATGCGCGAGCGCAGCACGTTCATCACGTCGCTGACGGCGGCGGCGCTGAAGCCCTCGAACAGCGGCAGATGCGAGATCATGCTCCAGGTGACGACGAAATCGCGCCGGTGGATCTCGGTCACGAAGTTGGTGGCGACGATGCCCACCGGCAGCGCGAACAGCCCGAGGCCGAAGATCATGGTGATGCCGGCCACCATCCGCCCCATCGGGGTGATCGGCACCACGTCGCCATAGCCGGTGGTGGTAAGCGTGGTGATCGCCCAGTACATCGCCGAGGGCAGCGAGCCGAACGTCTTGGGCTGGGCCGGCCCCTCGACCACGTACATGAACTCGGCCGAGATCACCATCACGCAAAGGAGCAGCAGCAGGGTGCCGAAAAGGGCGCGGCGCTCCGCCTTGATCACTTCGATCAGGGTGCTGAGCGCCGGCGAATAGCGGGCGATCTTCATCAGCCTGAGCAGCCGGAACAGCCGCAGCACGCGCAGGTCCATGAGCGGGATGAAAAAGCTGACGATGGTGGGCGCGAAGGACAGGAAATCGATGATCATGATGGGGCTGGCCGCATAGCGCAGCCGCCCGCCGATCGGGCCATGCGCGCCGTAGCGGGGATCTTCGATCGAGACCCACAGCCGCAGACAATATTCGAGGGCGAAGATCGCCACCGACGCCCATTCGAAGACGTCGAAGGCGTGCTCGTAGATGCGGAACTCCGGCACGCTTTCGAGCGTGACCGCGACGACATTGGCAAGAATGAGCACGATCAGGAAGGCATCGAAGAGGATGACCTTGAGGTTGGCGAGATGGCCGGCCTCCAGGATGCGATACGCGCGCTTGCGCAGCGGATCGGGCGTCTCCGGCGCCTGTCTCCTGGCTCTGTTGGCTTCGCGTTCGACCCGACTCATGACCGAAAGAGACTATCCCGCGGTTTCGAGGGCGGCGAGGCGGCGCTCGATGGCGGCGAGCGCCTCTCCCGCGCGGACGCCGTCGGGGCCGCCGGCCTGGGCCATGTCGGGACGGCCGCCGCCGCCCTTGCCCCCCAGCGCCTCGGCGCCGAGCTTCACCAGATCGACCGCGCTGATCTTCGCGGTAAGATCGTCCGTCACGCCCACCACCAGAGAAGCCCTGCCGTCGGCGACCGCGGCCAGCGCGACGACACCGGAGCCGAGCTTGGCTTTGGCCTCGTCGGCGAGGCTCTTGAGATCCTTGGCGCTGACACCCTCGACCACGCGAGCGATGATTTTCACCCCCGCGATGGTCTTGACGGAATCCGCCGTGCTGTCGCGGGCGGGGCCGGCGAGCGCCAGCGCCTTGCGCGCCTCCGATAGCTCGCGCTCCAGCCGGCGCCGCTCCTCGGTCAGCTGGGCGACACGCGCCGGAAGCTCGGCCGTGCTGGTCTTGAGCGCCGCCGCCGCCTGGCGCGCGATTTCCGCCTGGTCGGAGAGCCAGCGCCGGGCCCCTTCCGAGGTCAGCGCCTCGATGCGGCGCACGCCGGCCGCCACCGCGCTGTCCGACAGAATGGTGAAGAGGCCGATATCGCCCACGCGCCGCACATGGGTGCCGCCGCACAGCTCGACGGAAAAAGGTTTGCCTGCCGCCGGGTCGTCGCCCATCGTCAGCACACGAACTTCCTCGCCGTATTTCTCGCCGAACAAGGCCTCGGCGCCGGCGTCCATCGCCTGGTTGGTGGGCATCAGCCGGGTGGTAACGTCGGAGTTCTGGCGGATGACCGCGTTCACCTGGCTCTCGATTCTGTCCAGCTCGTCTTCCGTCAGCGCCTTGGGATGGGAGAAGTCGAAGCGCAAGCGATCCGGCGCCACCAGGGAACCCTTCTGGCTGACATGCGGCCCCAAGACGCGCTTCAGCGCCGCATGCAGCAGATGGGTGGCGGAATGATTGGCCCGCGTGGCGCGCCGCTTCTCGCCGTCCACGCGCAGCTCCACCGTATCGCCCACCTTGAAGGTGCCACCGGTCACCCGCACGACATGCACGTGCAGCCCCTGCCGCTTCTCGGTATCGATCACCGCGCCTTGCGCGCCATGGGCGGAGAACATCGCCCCCTGGTCGCCGATCTGGCCCCCGGATTCGGCATAGAACGGCGTCTGGTTGGTGAGGATGCGCACCGTGTCGCCGCGCTCGGCCGCCTCGGCGCGCGCGCCGTCGTTCAGGATGGCGAGGATGGTACCTTCCGCCTCTTCGGTGTCGTAGCCAAGGAATTCGGTGGCGCCCAACTCGTCGCGCAGCGCGAACCATTGCGCCTCGCTCGCCGTTTCGCCGGAGCCGGTCCAGGCCTTGCGCGCGTCCTCGCGTTGCTTCTGCATGGCGGCATCGAAGCCCGCGGTGTCGACGGCGATGCCACGCGCCTTCAGCGCGTCCTCCGTCAGGTCGAGCGGAAAGCCGTAGGTGTCGTAGAGCTTGAACGCGACCTCGCCGGACAGCTCGTCGCCGCGGTGGAGATTGCCGGTGGCTTCGTCGAGCAGCTTCAGCCCGCGCGCCAGGGTATCGCGGAAGCGCGTCTCCTCCAGCCGCAGCGTTTCGGCGATCAGCGCCTGCGCGCGCGACAGCTCCGGATAGGCGCCGCCCATCTCCGCCACCAGCGCCGGCACCAGCCGGTGCATCAGCGGATCCTTCGAACCGATCAAATGCGCATGCCGCATGGCGCGCCGCATGATCCGGCGCAGCACGTAGCCGCGGCCCTCGTTGGAAGGCAGCACGCCATCGGCAATGAGGAACGAGGTCGAGCGCAGATGATCGGCGATCACCCGATGGCTGGCGGCGAAACCGCCCGTGGCCGAGGTGCCGCTCGCTTCCGCCGAAGCCGCGATCAGATGGCGGAACAGGTCGGTGTCGTAATTGTCGTGCACGCCCTGCAGCGCCGCGGCGATGCGCTCGAGCCCCATGCCGGTGTCGATGGAAGGCTTGGGCAGCGCCTCGCGCACGCCCCCGGCCAGCTGCTCGAACTGCATGAAGACGAGATTCCAGATCTCGACGAAGCGGTCGCCGTCCTCGTTGGCGCTGCCCGGCGGGCCACCTTCGATCTGCGGCCCATGGTCGTAGAAGATTTCCGAGCAGGGGCCGCAAGGGCCGGTGTCGCCCATCGACCAGAAATTGGCCGAGGTGGCGATGCGGATGATCTTGGAATCGGGGAAGCCGGAAATCTTCTTCCACAGAGCGAAGGCTTCGTCGTCCTCGGCGTAGACGGTGACCAGCAGGCGATCCCTGGCGAGACCGTAATCCTTGGTGATGAGGTCCCAGGCGCACTCGATGGCGAATTCCTTGAAGTAGTCGCCGAAGGAGAAATTGCCCAGCATCTCGAAGAAGGTGTGGTGGCGGGCGGTGTAGCCGACATTGTCGAGATCGTTGTGCTTGCCGCCGGCGCGCACGCATTTCTGTACCGTGGCGGCGCGCACATAGGGCCGCTTCTCCTGGCCGGTGAACACGTTCTTGAACTGCACCATCCCGGCATTGGTGAAGAGCAGGGTGGGGTCGTTGCGCGGCACCAGCGGCGAGGAGGGCACGACCTCGTGGCCGCGGGCGCGGAAGAATTCGAGGAACGAGCTGCGGACGTCGGCCAGGCTGGTCATGTGAGCGTTGTAGCGGCCACCTTAAAAGCTGTCATCCCCGGCGAGCCATGCGGAGCATGGCGAGGGAAGGGGACCCAGGTGTCGACGGCGACTCGACGGCGAAAGCAGGCAGCGTTCTGTCGGCGAAACCGTGCGGATTCCGGGACCTGGGTTCCCTTCCCCTCGCTCACTGTCGTTCGCTCGGCCGGGAATGACAGCGAGAAAGCGAAGGGGCGGCCCTTGCGAGCCGCCCCTTCTGGAGCCGTTCCCCATGCCAACAGGGAACGAACAACCTCATTGGGCCGATCTCTCCCTCGGCCTATTCCTCCGCCGCCGCGGCCGCCGTCTCGCCGCGCGACAGCACGCTGCTCAGCAGACCGGCATTCTGGCGAATGGCCGCCTCGATCTTGGCGGCGATATCCTTGTTGGTTTCGAGGAAGCTGCGCGCAGTCTCGCGGCCCTGGCCGATGCGCGTGCCGTCATAGGAGAACCAGGAGCCCGACTTCTCCACGATGCCGGCCTTGACGCCCAGATCGAGCAGCTCGCCCGATTTGGAGATGCCCTGGCCGTACATGATGTCGAACTCGACCTCCTTGAACGGCGGGGCGACCTTGTTCTTGACCACCTTCACCCGCGTCTGGTTGCCCACCACCTCGTCACGATCCTTGATCGCGCCGATGCGGCGGATGTCGAGCCTGACCGAGGCGTAGAATTTGAGCGCGTTGCCGCCGGTGGTGGTTTCCGGATTGCCGAACATGATGCCGATCTTCATGCGGATCTGGTTGATGAAGACGACGATGGTGTTGGACTTGGAGATGGAGCCGGTGAGCTTCCTGAGCGCCTGGCTCATCAGGCGGGCCTGCAGGCCGGGCAGCTGATCGCCCATCTCGCCTTCCAGCTCTGCCTTGGGTGTGAGCGCGGCCACCGAATCGATGACCACGATGTCCACGCCGCCCGAGCGCACCAGCGTGTCGGTGATCTCCAGCCCCTGTTCGCCGGTGTCCGGCTGGGAGATCAGGAGCTCGTCGATATCGACGCCGAGCTTGCGGGCGTAAATGGGATCGAGCGCGTGCTCGGCATCGACATAGGCCGCGATGCCGCCCTTCTTCTGGACTTCGGCCACCGCGTGCAGCGCCAGGGTCGTCTTGCCCGAGGATTCGGGCCCGTAGATCTCCACCACACGGCCGCGCGGCAACCCGCCGATGCCCAGCGCAATGTCGAGGCCGAGCGAGCCGGTGGAGACGGTATCGGCCTCCGCCACGGGCTCGCGCTGGCCGAGCTTCATCACCGAGCCCTTGCCGAAGGCGCGGTCGATCTGGCTCAGCGCGGCGTCGAGCGCACGCTTGCGATCGTTGTTGTCGTCCTTGCCCACCACCCGCAAAACCGCTTCCTTCATGGCAATCGCCTCCTTCTGGCATGAGCGCCCAACGAGCGCAACGCGGCCAAAGTACATGCTTTGTTCCGGATTGCAAGATACTAGATAAGGGGTTGAAATAACTTAGAATACTATCTCTTGTTCTTTCCATGTTCCAAGAGTCTGGGAGGGGTACGGCCACAAACCATGTGGCGCCATGGGACCGCTCTTTCATGCTAGAGTCGGGTGGCCGCTCGGGAGCGCCTTGCCATGAATTCTGCGCGCTGCTCAAAGCATCCGTCGGGGCGCATGCGCAGCGGACTCCTCGGAGCAATCCTCGTCGTGCTCGGTGCGGCAGATTTCGCGCAAGCCGCGGTGAACATCTCGGACAAGCCGACCAAACATATGAGTTGCTCGGCGGGCGTGTGTTCGCCCACCGCGAAAAAGGCGGTCCTCAACGCAACCGACCTCGCCAACCTGCTTCAGGCCGCCGACGTGACGGTGACGACCGGCAGCGGCGCCATCACCATCGAGATAACTTCGGCCTTGAGCTGGGCCAGCGCCGGCCGCCTCACGCTCGATGCCAATTGCAATGTCAGCGTCAAGGCGCCGGTGACGGTCGCGGGACCGGGCGGCCTCACCATCGTCACGAACATTGGCGGCTCCGGCTGCGATCTCCTCTTCTTCCCCGGCGGCAAGATCGATTTCTGGGATCTCGGCAGCAGCCTCATCATCAACGGCAACGCCTACGGCCTCGCCGGCAACATCCGGCAGCTGAAGAGCAAGATCGTCGCAAATCCCTCCGGCTCCTACGCCCTGACCAAGGACTACGACGCTGCGGTCGATGGGACGCATCCCATGCCACCCATTCCGATGGCCTTTAGTGGCGCTTTTGAGGGGCTCGGCCACGCCATTTCAAACCTGACAATCAAGGACAGCCGACGCGATTCCTGCATCGGCTTCTTCGCGACCAACTCCGGGACCGTTCGAGACATTAGCCTCACCAATGCGAACGTGTCGGCTACGCGTGCAGGGAAAAGCGTCGGCACGCTGGTGGGCTGCAACACCGGCGCGATTCGCAATGCCTCGGCCGACGGCGTCGTGCACGGCGTGCTGGAGGACAATGTCGGCGGCCTGATCGGCAACAATGCCGGATCGATCGTCAATGCCGGCGCCGACGTTGCGGCGACCGGCGACAACAGTGTCAAAGGCAAGGGCGAGGAGAAGATCGGCGGGCTGGCCGGTCTCAATTCCGGTGACGTTTCGCAATCGCACGCCGCCGGCGCGGTCACCGCGGCGCAGGGTTCGTTCGCCGGCGGTCTCATCGGTTGGAGCACCACCGGCCAGATCTATCGCTCGTATGCGACGGGATTGGTTTCACACGCGGGAACCTGCTGTGGCGGCCACGCCTATGCGGGAGGCTTGGTGGGCGCCGGCAACAACATCGCGCAGTCCTTCGCCACCGGCGGCGTGACAGCTGGCAATGGCTGGGACAACGGCGGAACCGAATTGATCATGCATGCGGGTGGGTTGGTTGGCGCGGGCAGCAACATTGTCGATTCCTATGCCTTGGGGACGGTGCAGGCCGGCACCCACAGCATCGTGGGCGGATTGGTGGCGCGCGGAGATTCGATCGGCCAGTCCTATTCGACCGCAGCGCCCACCGGCGACGACTACACCGGGGGCCTGGTCGGCTACGATCCGGACGCCGCCGGGCCGTTTGCAAATACCGATTGGGACCTGGACACCAGTGGCATCGGCGATCCAAGCCAAGGCGCGGGCAACATCGCCAACGATGCCGGCATCACGGGATTGAGCGATGCGCAGTTGAAATCGGCCCTCCCCGCCGGTTTCGATCCCGCGATCTGGGGCCAGAACGCCAGTATCAACAACGGATATCCCTATCTGCTGGCCAATCTGCCGCCCTGAGAGGAACTTCCATGAAACGCGTCCACGTGTCCTCCTCGGCGAAATTGTTCGCAATCTCTTTTGGCGCACTTCTTGGAGTATCGGCCGCGCAAGCGGCGGTGAACATTTCCGACGGGCCTACGAAACACATGTCCTGCTCGGCCGGCGTCTGCTCGCCGACCCGGAAGGGCGCGGTGTTGAACGTGAACGATCTCGCCAACATGCTTCAGGCGTCGGACGTGAAGGTGACGACCGGCAGCGGCGCCGTCACCATCGAGATCACCGCGGGCCTCAGTTGGGCGAGCACCAACCGCCTGACGCTCGATGCCAATTGCAGTGTCAGCATCAAGGCACCGGTGACGGTCGCGGGACCGGGCGGTCTCTCCATCGTCACCAATGACGGCGGCACGGACTGCGATTTCCTCTTCTTCCCCGGCGGCAAGGTCGACTTCTGGGATTTGAGCAGCAGCCTGCTGATCGACGGGAACAGCTATATTTTGACAAGCGCAATCGAGGAACTGGCTGCAGCAATCAAGTCAAACCGGTCTGGCGCCTTCGCTCTGGCTGCCGACTATGACGCAAGCGGGCACAAGTTCAAGCGAAGTCCGATTCACACGAAATTCTTCGGCCAGTTCGAGGGGCTAGGACATTCAATCGAGAATTTGTCAATCAGGGACGACACCGGCGAATGCGTCGGGCTGTTTGAACAGATCGGCGATAGGCATCACTCTGCAAGCATACGCAACATCGCCTTGAAGAGCGCCTATGTGACCTCCTCCGTGCAATTCGGCAGCGTCGGCACTCTCGTTGGTTGCTACGCCGGCACTATCTCCAACGCCTCAGCTCAGGGGCGTGTCATCGCAAATGGTAACGCAGGAGGCCTGGCTGGAGTTGATCTTCACGGCTTCGTCGCAGAGATTGAGCGATCGCACGCCGACGTAGAGGTCTCGACCAGCGGCGGCTTCGCAGACGCCGGCGGCCTGGTGGGTTTCGGGGAATTCGTCCGTTGGTCGTACGCAACGGGATCGGTCACGGCAACAGGATACTATCCAAAGGTCGGTGGACTGGCTGGCGAATGCGTAGGCTGTTACCAGGACTTTGCAACCGGAGCGGTAACCAGCAGCGGCACAATAGCCTGGGGGGTCGGGGGCCTGATCGGAGTTGGGCGCATCGTAGAAGATTCCTACGCGTCCGGCACAGTCATTGGTCCCGACAGTGCCGATATCGGCGGTTTTGTTGGCGACGGCGAAGATGACGTGATCGCATCCTATTCGATCGGCAACGCTTCGGGCGGGAGCAGCTCGTTCGTCGGAGGATTTGTCGGACGAGCTGGTGAACCCAATATCGACATGGACTACTGGGATATGGAGACGAGCGATTTGAGCGTTGGGTGCGGCGAGGGAACCTGTACTGGCGTCACGGGCCTCACCGATGCGCAGCTAAAATCGGGACTGCCCACCGGTTTCGATCCGGCGATTTGGGGCCAGGACGCCAGCATCAACAACGGCTATCCCTATCTGCTCGCCAATCCGCCGCCCTGACTCAGCAAGATCGATCAAGACAGGCGCGCGCCATCCCGCCAGACTGCGCGGCATGAGTGAGCGAGCGCCACTGAATGCGGTTCCGGCGGACTTCTTGGCCGACACGCTCGCCTATATCGAGGCCCATCTGTTCGATGCGTTGAGCGTGGCGGCGCTGGCCGATGTCGCCGGCCTCTCGCCCTATCACTTCTCGCGCATGTTCACCGCCCGCTTCGGCGACAGCGCGATCGCCTATGTCCGCGCGCGGCGGATGCAGGCGGCGGCACGCCGTTTAACGGAAGGCGAGCCCTCGCTTGCCGAGCTCGCCTTCGATTGCGGCTTCGAATCGCAAGAGGCTTTCACCCGCGCCTTCCGCCGCGAATTCGGCGTGCCGCCGGGCCGCTACAAACGTGAAGCCGCCGCGCAGCATCCAGACAAGAAGGGAACGACCGTGAGCGAATCCGCTCCCGTGCAGCTCACGCAAATGGAGGGACTCACGCACCGCGAGACCTTCACCATCGCCGGCCTGCGCGCCATGTTTGACGAGTCCAACAAGAGCGGCATCCCGGCGCTGTGGCCGCGGCTCCTCGCCTGCCTGCCGCTCGCCGGACAAGTGGATGGCCGCACCTATGGCGCGATCTGGACGGATCATCCCGGTCAGTCGGCGGCCAACTACATGGCCGGCGTGGAGGTGAAAGGCGAGGCGCCGCTGCCGGCCGGCTTCGAGCGGCTCGACATCGCGGCGCAGGACTATGTCGTGTTTCGCCAGATGCTGGACGGCCCCGATCTGCATCCGCAGATGCAGCGCGCAGCGAAGGAGATCTGGGGCGAGCGCCTGCCCAAGCTGGGGCGCAAGCTCGCGCGCTCGCCGGACTTCGAACTCTATCCGGAAGGCTTCGATCCGACAAAGCCCGGACAATATGTCGACATCTATGTCCCGGTGATGACGTAAGGCGGTCGCGACTCTACGGCCGCATGAACTTCAGCGCATACTGGTCGGTATGGCCGCGGATGGTTTTGTCGAAGATCGACTTGCTGTGATCGTCGCCGGCGCGGCGCAGGAATTTACCCTCGCCCGCCAGCTTGAATCCGGCGGCCTCGACTTCCTTGATCAGTTGCGCCTTCTCAATGCGATGCAGCTTGGCGATGTCGGCTTCCGTCGTTCCCGGATTGGCCTGGTGGTCGAGGATGAAATAGACGCCGCCCGGCTTCAGCGAGTCGTAGACGCGGGCGTTGAACGCGGCCATGTCGACGCTGCCATACTCTTTGATGTGCAGGTCGTGATAGTTCTGCGTGATCCAGAACAGGTCGACCTTCTCGGGCAGATCGAATTCGCCGAACGGCTTGGCTTCCACGGTGAAATTCGCATGCGCTGCTGCGATCTTCTGATCGGCCGGCAGGCATCCTTTCCAGCGCGTCGTTTCCAGCCCGTAGACCTTGCCCTTGGGTCCGACGATGTCGCTCAGCATGCGTGAGAAATAGCCGCCACAGGGATAGAGTTCGCCGACCACCATGCCGGGCTTCACGCCGGAGAAGGCAAGTGTCGCGGCGGGTGCGCGGAGGACGTCGGCATCGCGGTCGCTCTTCGGCCGCGACGGATCGGCCACCGCCTTGGCGATGTCGGCGGAAACGGACGAGGCGGAAACCATCGCCGGCACGGCGGCGACGCATGCCACGAGCGACAACGCTCCAACCAGCAAGCGGATGTTCATGAGTTCCCCCCAAGCCTGATCCAGGAAAAGCCTAAGCGAGGCAAGGGTCGTTTCGCATACACATTCGCGTCAACGCGAGGTGGGCGGCATCTCGCTTTAGCGCTCTGGCGGCGGCGGAGCTCCACCCATATACTGCCACATCGTTCGCTTCGTTTATCCTGAGCCGAGCGATGTGCCGGCAGCGGCGCCTGGGTCCCTCGGTGACGCTGCGCTCGAAGATTTTCCTCGGAAAGAGAACGGGATGCGATTCAGATTCTTCGTCCTGATGTTTGCGCTGCTTGCCGCAGCGGTTCCCGCGCGCGCGGGCGAGGCGATTGCCAAGCGTCACATGATCGCCGCCGCCAATCCCGCGGCCTCCGAAGCGGGGCTGGCGATGCTGCGCAAAGGCGGCTCGGCGGTCGATGCCGCGATCGCGGCGCAGATGGTGCTGAGCCTGGTCGAGCCGGAATCCTCCGGCATCGGCGGCGGCGCCTTCCTCCTGCTGTGGGACGCCAAGCACAAGACCATCACCAGCTTCGACGGCCGCGAGACGGCGCCGGCCTCCGCCACGCCCGGCATGTTCCTGGACGCGGCTGGCAAGCCGCGCGCGCATCTCGACGCCATACCGGGCGGATTGTCGGTCGGCGTTCCCGGCGCCGTGGCGATGCTGGAACTGGCGCACAAGAAATACGGCAAGTTGCCCTGGGCTGCGCTGTTCGAGCCCGCCATCAGACTCGCCGAGAAAGGCTTTCGGGTCAGCCGCAAGATGGCGGCGGAGCTGCGCGAATTTCCGCAGATGGGGCAGATGCCCGACATCAAGCGCTATCTCTATCATCCCGACGGCACGCCGGTGGCTGAGGGCGAGACGCTGAAAAATCCCGAGCTCGGGGCCACCTTTCGCGTCCTCGCCAAGGGGGGCGCCAAGGCGTTCTATTCCGGCGCCATCGCGAGCGCCATCGTCGACAAGGTGCGGCATGCGCCGGTCAATCCCGGCGGCATGACGTTGGCCGATCTGGCGCGCTACAGGCCAGTCGAACGCAAGCCTGTGTGCGGCATGTACCGCACTTATCGCCTGTGCTCGATGGGACCACCGAGCTCCGGCGGCGTCGCCGTGCTGCAGATTCTGGGCATGCTGGAACGCTTCCCCTCGAAGGATCTGCAGCCGAACAGCTTGAGCGAAGTCCATCTCGTCAGCCAAGCCGAGCGCCTGGCCTTCGCGGATCGCGCGCAATATCTAGCCGATCCCGATGCGGTGAACGTGCCCGTCGCCGGCCTGCTCGATCCGACCTATCTGCGCGCCCGCGCCGAGCTGATCGATCCGGCCAAGGACATGGGCACCGCGTCGCCCGGCTCGCCATCGATGCTGCAATCGCCCTATGCGCCGCAGCGCACGCCGCAGCTTCCCGGCACCAGCCACTTGAGCGTGGTCGACGATGCCGGCGAAGCGGTGTCGATGACCACCACCATCGAATTCGTCTTCGGCTCGGAGATGATGGCCAAAGGTTTCTTCCTCAACAACGAGCTCACCGACTTCTCCTTCGAGCCCGTCCATGACGGCAAGCCGGTGGCCAATGCGCCGGCGCCCGGCAAGCGGCCGATGAGCGCCATGTCGCCCACCATCGTGTTCGGGCCGGACGGCAAGTTCAAGATCGCCGCCGGCTCCCCGGGCGGACCGCTGATCATCACCTACACGGCCGGCGCGCTGATCGCCATGCTGGATGGCGGCCTCGATCCGCAAGCCGCGGTGGCGCTGCCGCATTTCGCCAATCTTAACAGCCCGACGATCCTGGAGAAGGACACGTCGCTCGGTGCGCTGAAGCCGCAATTGACCGCGATGGGCCATCAGGTGATCGAGCGCGATCTCGAGAGCGGGCTGCACATCATCGAGCGCGTCGATGGCGGCTACCGCGGCGGTGCCGATCCGCGACGGGACGGCGTGGCGCTGGGAGACTGAGCGACGGTACTTCCGTAGCTTCTAGACCATGGCGCGGCATTGCGCGGCGCAGGCGCGGCAGGCGGCGACGCATTCCTCCATGCCGTCGAGGCGCTCGCAATCCGCGGCGCAGGTCTCGCAGACTTCCGCGCACAGCGCGCACATCTGCCTGTGGAACTGGCTCTTGTGCATGATGAGGTCGGCGGCGGTGGCGCAGATGGCGGCGCAATCGATCATCAGGCGGAAGTGCTGCGGCGCGGTGTGCTCGCCGCCCTCGTTCAGGCAATGCGTCATCGCCATGCCGAGGCAGGTCTTGTGGCAGGCAAGGCAGGCCTCGATGCAGTCCTGTTCCTGGCGGCTGAAGGCGTGCATGGCGGAAAGCCCCGATCCTCGCCGCGATTCAATGCGCCAGCCGGGCGGATGTTCCTCCTCAAGTCATAGAAGGTCGCGGCCCACATGCTCCGGGCGGAAGCCCATGCCGATGACGCGGGCGGGGATGCGCTGCAGCCAGGTCCAGCGCTGCGCCAGCTTGACGAAGCCCGGCACCGCGGGCGTGCGCCCGCTCGACAGCAGCGGATCGATCACCCGGTTCTGCACGGTGGTCTGCATCTTCTGGGTCGCCCAGGTGGGAAAGCGGCGGCGTTTCTCGACGCGGGCGAGATCGTCGTCCGTCAACGCGCCGCGGCGGAGCGGCGCGGCAAGGATGTTGGCGGCCGCCACCGCATCCTGAATGGCCAGGTTGATGCCGACGCCGCCGATGGGCGACATGGCGTGGGCGGCGTCGCCGATGAACAGCAGCCCCGGTTGCCACCAGCGCCCGAGCCGGTCCACGGCCACTGTCAGCAGCCGCACATCGTCCCAACTGGCGATCTCGTCGGCCGTGTCGCGACGGGCGAGCGCGGCCACCCTGGCGCGGAACGCGTCGAGCCCTTGCCGTTGCACCTCGTCGAAGGTTCCCTTGCGGATGATGAGGGCGCATTGCCAATAGTCGCCGCGGTAGAGCCGGACCAGCACCGCGCCCTCGGCGATTCGGCCGAAGACGGCAGGCGCATCGCCTTCGCGAAAGGCGAGCTTGAACCACAGCACGTCCATCGGCGCGCCGAGATTTCGCACGCGCAGTCCGGCAGCCTCGCGCACGGCGGAATGGCGGCCATCGGCGGCGATGGCGAGGCGCGCACGGATGGCGAATTCGCCCTCCGGCGATTTCGTCATGAGGCCGCAGACGCGGCCACGCTCGCGGAGGAGGCCGGCCGCCTCGGTCTCCATCAGCAGCCGGAAATTGGGGAAGGCGCGCGCCTTGAGGGCGAGGAAGTTCAGGAAATCCCATTGCGGCAGGAAGGCGATGAATTTGCAGCGCGTCGGCAGGTGGGTGAAGTCGGCCAGCCGGATGCGGGTATCGCCCAGCTCGCCTTCCGCGTGACGCACCTCCTGATGCGGCAGGGCGAGAAAATCCTCGAGCAGCCCCAGCTCGTCCATCACCTGCAAGGTGGAGGGATGGATAGTGTCGCCCCGGAAATCGCGGAAAAAATCCCGGTGTTTCTCCAGCACGATGACGTCGGTGCCGGCGCGGGCCAGCAAGTAGCCGCACATGATCCCGGCC
>DATCOJ010000089.1:0-2000 GCA_036564785.1 Rhizomicrobium sp.
CGTCTTGGCCGCCGCGACGTCGCCCCAGCCGAGCGACTTGACCCACTTGCTCTCCTCGAGATCCTTGTAGTGCTCGAAGAAGTGCTGGATCTGGTGCAGCGTGATCTCGGGCAGATCGCTGTAGCTCTTCACCTTGTCGTAGCGCTGGGTCAGCCTGGAAGACGGTACGGCGATGATCTTCTCGTCGCCGCCGGCCTCGTCTTCCATCAGCAGCACGCCGACCGGCCGCACGCTCATCACCGCGCCGGGCACGATGGCGCGGGTATTGGCCACCAGCACGTCGCAGGGGTCACCGTCGTTCGACAGCGTGTGCGGAATGAATCCGTAATTCCCGGGATAGCGCATGGCGGTGTAGAGGAAGCGGTCGACCACCAGCGTGCCGGCGTCCTTGTCCATCTCGTATTTGATCGGTTCGCCGCCAACCGGCACTTCGATGACGACGTTGACCTGACGCGGCGGGTCGATCCCGATCGAGATGGCGTCAATGCGCATGGACGGCTCCGCGAGGTTTGAAGCTGATCCGAAGCGCTCAGTTGCTCCAGGCGAAGGCAACCTTGTCGAGCGATTTGGCGCCGAATTTCTCCGACGACCGCGCCACCATGCGGCCGCCGAGGGCGCGGTAGAACTCCGTCGCCGGGTCGTTGTCGGAGAGCGCCCAGATCACCATGCTCTTGAGCCCGCTCTGCAGCAGGTCGCGCCGGGCGGAGGTGAACAGCCGGCGGCCGAAGCCGAGGCCCTGGAATTCCGGGCGCAGATAAAGCTCGTAGATCTCGCCTTCGAAATGCAGGCTACGGGCGCGGTTGCGGCCGTAATTGGCGTAGCCCGCGACCTTGTCGCCGAACACCAGCACGCTGACGCGGCTGCCCTTGCGGATGGCGCTGTCCCACCATTGCGGGCCGCGGCGGTTGATCAGCTTTTCCAGCTCGGCGCCGGGAATGATGCCCTGATAGGCCGAACGCCAGGCTTCGTCATGGGTGGACGCCACCGCGGCTGCGTCCGCAGCTTTGGCCGGCCGAACCTCGATCAGGGTTGTGCTCATGGTCCAATCAAAGCAAGTCGGCGCGGCGGCTTCAAGGTCCATCGTTAATTATCGGTTAACCTGTGGATTTTCTGCATCAGTTTTCGAGCCGATTGTCTCGAAAAAGGACAAAGCGGGCTCCGCGGAGCGATCTTCCGCGAGAATCCGCCGGACGCGGCGGTCCAGATGCGGCTTCCTCGACACTGTATTCATGGAAAAATGCGCCGCGTTTGATTCTCCGCGGCTATTCTGTTGGCCGGGCGCTTTGCTGTTTTCAGCACGCATCGGACAAATTCATGCAATTGTTCAGGGCGTTTTTGGCTCTCACCCTGCTGGCGGCGGTCGCCGCCCCGGCTGCCACCGCGCAGAGCCGATTGGGTGCGCGGGAAGAAGGCGCGCCGAGGAGCAATCCAGCCTTAGTCATTCCGGGGCGATGCGATGCATCGAACCCGGAGTCGCGAGATTCCGGGTCCGGTGCTGGCGCACCATCCCGGAATGGCGGAGGCTGGATTGCTTCGCTCGCGATGAGGAAATCACGCTCTTTTTTGCGGACTCATCACCTCTCCGGCCGCCCTTTCCCCGCTATCCCTCGCCCCATGCGCGGTCGAGAAGAAGTTCGGCGAGGTAGCCTCACCCGCAAAGAACAGCCGGCCGTCGATCGGCGCCGCCAGCGTCGCGCGCATTCCGGCGTGGCCGGGGAGCGCGTGGGAGTAGGAGCCGCGGGCCAACGGGTCGTGGGACCAGCGCGATTCCGCCAGCGGCTTCAGCTTGCGGCGATAGTCGTTGCCGAGCAGTGCTGAGATCTCGTCGATGCTTTGCGCGGCGAGTGCGCCGGGGCCGGCATCTTCCAGATGCCGGGCAAAGCGGCCGCCGAAATAGCCTTCGATGCAGGCCTGCCCGAACGGACGCAGATGATAGCTGCCCATCGCGGTACGCATGGTGGCGCCGCGCAGATTGCCGTCCTTCGGCAAGGCTTCGGGGT
>DATCOJ010000090.1:0-8487 GCA_036564785.1 Rhizomicrobium sp.
GCCTCGCCGGGACCGTTCACCACGCAGCCGATGATCGAGAGCGACATCGGGGTAGCGATGTGCTTCAGACGGTCTTCCAGCACGCGCACCGTGTCGATCACGTTGAAACCCTGCCGCGCGCAGGAGGGGCACGAAATGATGTTCACCCCGCGATGGCGCAGGTTGAGCGACTTCAAGATGTCAAAGCCGGCGCGGATCTCCTCCACCGGATCGGCGGAAAGCGAAACGCGGATGGTGTCGCCGATCCCGGACCATAGCAGCATCCCCATGCCGATGGAGGATTTCACCGTGCCCGACATTAAGCCGCCGGCTTCGGTGATGCCGATATGCAGAGGATAGTCGCAAGCTTCCGCCAGGCCCTGATAGGCGGCGACCGCCAAGAACACGTCGGAAGCTTTCACGCTGATCTTGAACTCGAAGAAATCGTTGTCTTCCAGAATGCGTGCGTGATTGAGAGCGCTTTCCACCATGGCCTCGGGGCAGGGCTCGCCGTAGCGCTCCAACAGCTCCTTCTCCAGCGAGCCGGCATTGACGCCGATGCGCATGGAGCAGCCGTGGTCCACCGCCGCCGCGATCACCTCGCGCACCCGCTGCGCCGAGCCGATATTGCCGGGATTGATGCGCAGACAGGCCGCACCCGCTTGCGCCGCCTCGATGGCGCGCTTGTAGTGGAAATGGATGTCCGCGACGATCGGAACTTTCGCAGCCTTGACGATGGCTTTGAGCGCGCGGGTGGAGTCTTCGTCGGGGCAGGAGACGCGCACGATGTCGGCGCCCGCTTCCTCGAGCGCGCGCACCTGATCGATGGTGGCCCGCGCGTCCGCGGTGACCGTGTTGGTCATACTCTGCACGCTGATCGGCGCATCGCCGCCGACTTCGACGGTGCCGACGCGAATTTTCCGCGACTTGCGCCGCGTGATATCCCGATAAGCGCGCAGACTCATGCCGTCAGCCCCGGTGGCCGCTCGAGTAGCGGTCGACGATGGCCTGCGGATCGAGCGAAAGCATTTCCTTCACCTCCGGCCCGCGCCCGGCATTGCCCATGGCCTGGCCGTCCAGATCGATTTCGACAGCGTCGCCGCGCTGCACCGTCAGCGACAGTCCGACCAGATCGGGAACCTGATAGCTGTCGCCGGGCTGGAGCGTGCGGTTGATGAAGATGGTGCCATCCGGACCCTGCACCAGGATGCGGGTGGCCTGCCGCGCGCGCAGCACGACGCGCGCGTTGCGGTTCTGCTGGCCGTAGATCTGGCCATGTGGCGTCTCCCCCGGAACCGCGGCCTGAGGCTCCTGCGACGGTGGAGTGAGCGCTGCCTGGTTTGCCGGAGCAGGCGCCGATGAAGGGGGAGCCGGCGACTGAGGGCTCGGTGCTGTGGTCTGTTGGGCCTCGGCCGGCGGCGTGTGCCGAATCGGAGGAGGCGTGGGCCGCGCCGCGATCCGCGTCGGGACGCTGGCCACCGGCTGGTTCAGCGAATCGGCCGAGCGCGCCAGGTGATAGGCTCCGTAGGCGATGAGCCCCAGCACCACCACGGCGATGATGGCCCAGCCATGCGGCAGGCGGGTCTCGTCATGATCGTCGGGGAAGCCCGCGGCGGCCGCCGAATCGTCGCGCCCGGCGATCTCGCGCTTGAAGCGCTCCACGCATTGCAGCGAGTCGAGCCCGAGATAATCGGCGTAAGAGCGCACGAAACCGATGGCATAGGCGCGGCCGGGCAGGGCGGCGATGCGGTCCTCTTCCAGCGCCTCCAGATGGTCTTTGCGAATCTTGAGGGCGCGCGAGACGGTGGCGAGCTCGTCGCCCCGGCGTTGGCGCGCGGCGCGCAGATCCTGTCCGACCGTCTCCAATGGGGCGTCGGCCTCGCCGGAAATTTCACGCAAGTGAATCCGGCGATGGCTCAGCCCGCCACCCTCATCAAGGGTGAGGTGGGTAACCTTGGTCATGGCAACAGCAGATAAAGCTTCCCGGGCGCGCTATCCAGTCGAAACACGCGCCCGCGCGTTCAATTATGCCGGCTCGACCAAACTATTGCCCTGGAAGACCCAGGCGTGGCCAAAAATCAGTTGCCAGGACGGCCCGCTTCCATGCCGCGGTTCTGCTGCATCTCGAGATTGTGCCGGGCCTGCTCGCGCATTTGGTCCCATTCCTTCTGGGTATGGCAAACGCGCTGCGTGGACAGTAGGCTGCCGGTGGTCTTTTCGCCGGCGCGGCAGATCACGTGATCGGGGTCGCTGGGGGTCGATTGCGTTCCGGCCGGAGCAGGGCTGGGCGTGACATCCGCACCCGGATTCATCGCCGTGTTGGCCGAGGCAGCGATCGCCGCCACGAATCCGGCCGCCAGAACCAAGCCAAGCAGTTTAGCGCGCATTGTTCTTATCCCTTCGATAGCCGAGCCCATATGCTGAGGGATGAATTGAGCAATTGCAAGAAGCCCACCCCTGTGCCGGCAGTTGCTCACCGGGTTTCACGCAGCTGTGATCCGCCTGTCCTAACGAAAGGTCCATGTTACGAGCGGCTCTACGCCGCCCGCATTAAGATTGTTTCGTGAGAGGGAAATGCTGGACGCTAGTTCGGCACGCCGCTCTGGAGGCCATGATTCTGCTCCAACTCGAGAGCGCGTTGGGCCTGCGCGCGGATGCTTTCCCATTCCTTCTGCGTGTGACAGATGCGCGGACCGGGAAGCATGCTGCCGGTCGGCTTCTCGCCAGAGCGGCAGATCACGTGGTCAGGGTCGTCGCGCGAAACCATCTGCGGTGCTGCGGAGGTATTTGCCTCCTGTGCCCATGCCAGATTGGATGCCAGCAGGGATGAAACGACAATCAAACCAAACACTCGGGTATGCATTTTTACCTCGCCACAGCCATCTTTGGGTGTCTTAGGGCCGGCCTCTTAGGGAAAGGCGATTCGAAAAGCAAGAACCTATGGCAAGTACCAGTGCCCCTGTTTGAGGACGATGTCCGTTTGCGCGCCAAAACCTGCCAATTCGGCGAAGGGTCAGGAATTGCCCTTAGGGCGCAAAGAAATCAGCCGCCCGGACGTCCGGCTTCCATGCCGCGGTTCTGCTGCATCTCGAGATTGCGGCGCGCTTGTTCCTGGATTTGGTTCCACTCCCGCTTCGTGTGACAGACACGTGGACCGGGCAACATGCTGCCAACGGGCTTTTGGCCCGCCCGGCAAACCACGGTGTCGGGATCGTCTCGCGAAGCCGCCTGCGGCGCAGGCGGGGAAGTCGTGGTCGCGTCATCGGCCCAAGCGACATTCGCCGCCGCCAGAAAAGCCGCGACAAGCAATCCAAGAATAGTTGAATACATTCTTGCCTCACCGCCAGCCCACCCGCACGATTCCTAGGAAATCGCTATCCGAAAAGCAAGAACAGCGGTCGCTACTTGAGGACGATGCCGCGTTCCGCCGCAAAAGCCGCCAGCCTGGTTCGCACGCTATGATCGCTGCGGCCACAAAGCCGGTCGACGAACTCGGCCAATTCCCTTGTATCCAGGCTCCGGATCATGGTTTTGATCGGGCCGATATTGGCGGGCTGCATGGAGAGCGTGCGCAGGCCGAGCCCCACCAGGGCCATGGCCTCCAGCGGCCTTCCGGCGATTTCGCCGCAAAGCGAGAGGTCGCCGCCGGCTTCCGCCGCGCTATGTACGATCTGGCGGATGAGGGTCAGCGCGGCCGGGTTGAGCGCGTCATAGCGCCGCGCCACGCGCGCATTGGTCCGATCCATGGCGAAAACGAACTGCAAAAGATCATTTGATCCGATTGAGACGAAATCCGCGCTGCGAAGGATCTGCGGCAGCATGAACATCAGCGCCGGCACTTCCAGCATGGCGCCTACCAACGTTTGTCTCGGCTGGGGCTGCGACAACAGGCGCCCCCGCTCGCGCTCGCGATCGATCAGCGCGCGGGCGGCGTTGAACTCGGCCACGTCGCTGACCATGGGCAACAGGATGCGCAGCACCTTGTCGGCGGAGGCGCAAAGCAGCGCGCGCGCCTGGTAGCGCATCAGCGCCGGCCGGTCGAGCGCGATGCGGAGCGCTCGCCACCCCATCGCCGGATTTTCCTCGCGATCCCAGCGGCCATAAGGGAGAATCTTGTCGCCGCCGAGATCGAGGGTGCGGAACACAACCGGCTTGTCGCCGGCCGCATCGATCACCTGCTTGTAGAAAGCAACCTGATCGGCCAGACGCGGCATGGTCTCGCCGATCATGAACTGCAGCTCGGTGCGGAACAGGCCGATGCCGTCGGCGCCGGATTCATCGAGGTGGGGCAGGTCGATCAGCAAGCCGGCATTCATCATCAGCTTGACGTGGATGCCGTCCTTGGTGACGGCGGGGAGATCGCGCACAACGGCCATCTCGGCAGCGCGCTGCTCGCGCAGCGAACGGCGGATCTCGAAGGCCCGGACAACTTCCGGCGCCGGCCGCAACTGCACCTCGCCAGTCTCGCCGTCGATGACGATGGAGTCGCCGCCGCGGGCATTGTCGACGATGCCTTCGATGTTTCCCACCAAAGGCAGGCCCATGGCGCGGCCCACGATGGCCACATGCGAACTCGGCGCGGCGTCTTCCAGCACCAGCGCAATCAATCCGTCGCGGCCGTAGTCGAGCAGCTCCGCCGGACCCATGGCGCGCGCCACCACCACGGAACCTTTCGGCAGTATTTCCTTGCCGCCGGGACTTCCGTCGAGATGCTGCAGCAGCCGCCGGGCGAGGTCCTCGAAATCGTGCAGCCGCTCGCGCAGGAAGGAATCGCCGGTGCGAATGATGCGGAGCCGAAGCTCGTCCTGCACGCGCTCGACCGCCGCTTCGGCCGTCAGACCGGTGCGCACGGCATCGCGCAGGCGCTGGCGCCAGCCCTGGTCCTGCGCGAACAGGCGATAGGCTTCGATGACCTCGCGGCTCTCGCCCGTGAGATCGAGCTCGGTCGAAGCCAGCATCTGGTCGACCGCGGCGCGGAGCTTGTCGAGCGCCTTGTCGAGGCGGGCAAGCTCGGCCTGCGGATCGTCGGCGATCAGCTTTTCCACCTTGACCCGCGGTTCGTGCAGCACGACGCGGCCGACCGCGATACCCTCCGACAGGCCCTCGCCGCGGAACGAGCGTGGCCGGTCGGTGCGCAGCTCCGGCTCGTCCAGCTCGGCGGTGTCGAACAGCGAGCCCTGGGCCACCACCTCGGCCAGCACCATGGCTACGGTCTGCAGCGCTTCGACTTCCTCCTCGTCATAGAGGCGGGCGGCGCGGTTTTGCACCGTGAGCACGCCATAGACCTGGCCGCCGCGGACCACGGGCACGCCAAGGAAGGAGCGGTACGGGTCTTCGCCGGTTTCCGGCCGGTAGGAGAAGCGGGGATGTTCGGGAGCGTCGCTGAGATTGAGCGGTTCGGCCGCCTCGGCGACGAGGCCGACCAGGCCCTCCCCCTGCTTCATCCGGGTGCGGTGAACGGCCGTTCGGTTGAGCCCCTGGGTGGCGAACAGCTCGAAGACGTTGCCCGCGCGGCGCAGATAGATCGAGCAGACCTCCGCCACCATGTTGGCGGCGATCACCATCACCAGCTTGTCGAGGCGCGTCTGGGCGCTGGCCGGCTCGGCCATGATTTCGCGCAACCGGCGAAGAAGAATGCGAGGGCCGGCGGCGGGCGTGGGCATTATGCGGCAGCGTCGAGTTCGTAGGCGGAATGCAGCGCCCGCACCGCGAGCTCCACATACTGCTCCGCGATCAACACGCTCACCTTGATCTCCGAAGTGGAGATCACCTGGATGTTGATGCCTTTCTCCGCAAGGGTGCGGAACATGGTCTGCGCCACGCCGGGATGGGTACGCATGCCGATGCCGATGATGGAGATTTTGGCCACCTTGGCGTCGTGGGTGACATCGCGATAGCCGATGGCGGCTTGCGCCTTTTCGATGGCTGCCAGAGCGCGCGACAGCTCGCTGCGGCTGACGGTGAAAGTGAGGTCGGTCTTCTTGCCGTCCTCGCCCACGTTCTGCACGATCATGTCGACATTGACGCCGGCATCGGCCAGCGGCCCGAAGATGGCTGCGGCGATGCCCGGCTGGTCCGGAATCCGGTGCAGCGTGATCTTGGCTTCGTCGCGCGAATAGGCGATTCCGGTGACGGGCTTCTTTTCCACGATGTCGTCCTCACTGCAAAGGAGCGTACCGCCGCCATCCGCCTCGAAGGTGGACAGCACGCGCACGGGAACGCGGTAGAGCATGGCAATCTCGACAGAACGAGTCTGCAGCACCTTGGCGCCGAGCGAGGCCATCTCCAGCATCTCCTCGAAGGCCACGCGCTCGAGCAGGCGCGCGCGGGAGACGATGCGGGGATCGGTGGTGTAGACGCCGTCCACGTCGGTATAGATGTCGCAGCGGTCGGCGCGGATGGCCGCGGCCACCGCGACCGCGCTGGTGTCGGAGCCGCCGCGGCCGAGTGTCGAGATGCGATTGTCCGGCGCGATGCCCTGGAAGCCCGCGACCACCGCCACCTCTCCTTGCGCGAAACGCTCGTCCAGCAGTTTCGGATCGATGCTTTCGATGCGCGCCGAGCCGTGCATGGCCGAGGTACGAACGGGGATCTGCCAGCCCATCCAGGAGCGCGCGCTGACGCCGATGGAGGCGAGCGCCACCGCCAAAAGGCCTGCGGTAATCTGCTCGCCCGCCGCGACCACCACGTCGTATTCCCGCGCGTCGTGCAAGGGCGAGATTTCGCGGGTCCAGCCGATCAGCTTGTTGGTCTCGCCCGCCATGGCGGAGACCACCACCGCCACCTGATGGCCGCGCTCGACCTCCCGCTTGACCAGGCTTGCCACGTGGCGGATGCGATCGAGATCGGCCACCGAGGTGCCGCCGAACTTCATCACGATCTTCGCCACGGGCCGGTCCGCCTGCTATGCTGCGCTGCGCCATACATAGACGGCGCGAGGCCAGGGCTCAACGCCGGGATTCACGCATTCCATGGAAACGGCAGGCACATCGATCGATCCCGGCGAGATCGCGAAGTTTGCCGCGCTGGCCCAGGAATGGTGGGACCCTGCCGGCCCGTTCGCGCCGCTGCACAAGTTCAATCCCGTCCGTCTCAAGTTCATCCGCGACACCGCGGCCGCGCATTTCGAGCGCGAGGCGCGGGGCTTGCGGCCGTTCGAAGGGCTGACCCTGCTCGACATCGGCTGCGGCGGCGGGCTGATCGCCGAGCCGATGGCGCGGCTCGGCTTCGCCGTGATGGGCGTGGATGCAGGCGGCGAGACGGTGAAAATCGCATCGGCCCACGCGGCCAAGAGCGGGCTCGTGATCGACTATCGCCGCGTCGGCCCGGAGGAGCTGGCGGCGGAGAAGCTCGCCTTCGATTTGGTGCTCTGCCTGGAGGTCGTGGAGCACACCGGCGATCCGGGAGAGTTTATCGCGTCCTGCGCCAAGCTGGTGAAACCAGGGGGATTGCTGTTCGTCGGCACCATCAACAAGACTCTCAAATCCTTTGCTCTGGCGAAGCTCGCCGCCGAGTACATCCTGCGCTGGGTGCCCTACGGCACGCACGACTGGAACCGCTTCGTCGAACCGCGCCGGCTTCAGGCGATGCTTGAAGATGACGGGCTTAGGGTTCTGAAAACCCAGGGCTTCATGTTCGATCCGCTGAGCTGGGATTGGCGCCTGTCGGGTGACACCGACGTCAACTACATCGTGGCGGCGGTGCGAGACTAGATCACGCGCTGGCTGCCGGATGCGCTGCCGACGCCCGCCGCCGCGCTACCGGTGACCGTTACGGCCAGGGGATTCTTGGAAACAGTCAAAGTAAGGGCCGCGGCTGTCCCGGTCAGCTCCCTGCGAACGACGAAGCCGCTTTTGGCGACCGGAATGTTGCTCGCGCCGGTGCGGGTATCGTTGAAGATGAACATCTGGTGGGCATCGACCGCGCCCGGCCCGGTAAACCACCGCACGCTGGTGCCGTGTCCGTCTGTGCCGTAGGGCGTGCGATTCGCAGGGCGGAATCCGCTGTTCGAACCGGTATAGCCCACCAACGCGCCGGTCCCGGTCTGATAGGCGACCTGCTCCGACATCGTGACACCGTCGAGGTCGGGCACCTGGCCGCTATCGGAATCGTTGCTCGTGCTGACGCGTATGCCTTTGCTGCGCGGCTGGTTGAGCAGGCCTGCGGGCGAAATCGTCACCGTCGTCGGTATCGGCGCGACCCGGAAGGCGTTGCTGCGGCCGATGACAGGTCCGCCCGCTGTCGCCGTGAGGCTCAAGGCGCCGACCGCCGCTGTGCCGGGCGCGGCGGTCCCCACGATGTCCACGCTGCCGGAGGCCGACAGCGTCGCGCTGGCGCCGCCGTTTATTGTGGCCGAGCCGTTTGCGGCAGACGCGCCGTCGACGGCCACGGTCACGCTGCCGGTGCCGGTCAGCGCGACGCTGACAGTCTGGGCGATGCGAGGCGGGATGCGGTCGGGCATGGCAGACGGCGTATTCGCGGCATTGATGCGGCCGAAGGTGACGGCCG
>DATCOJ010000091.1:0-2940 GCA_036564785.1 Rhizomicrobium sp.
GGAGCGTCATTGCACTGTCTTCCGCTCATTCCCGCGCAAGCGGGAATCCAGAGTCACACACATTGCGTAGAATTTATCTCTCCTGGGTCCCCGCTTTCGCGGGGACGAGCGGTTTCGTATTGCCTCTAGAAAAACGCCTGGATGCCGGTCTGCGCGCGGCCGAGGATGAGGGCGTGGATGTCGTGCGTGCCCTCGTAGGTGTTGACGGTCTCGAGGTTCGAAAGCACGCGCATCACGTGATATTCCTCCGAAATGCCGTTGCCGCCGTGCATGTCGCGGGCGAGCCGCGCGATGTCGAGCGCCTTGCCGCAGTTGTTGCGCTTCATCAACGAGATCGACGGCGGCGCCGCCTTGCCGGCCTCCAGCATGCGGCCCAAGCGCAGCGCGCCTTGCAGGCCGAGCGCGATCTCGGTCTGCATGTCGGCGAGCTTCTTCTGGATTAGCTGATTGGCGGCGAGCGGGCGGTTGAACTGCTTGCGGTCGAGCACGTATTGCCTCGCCGCGTGCCAGCAGAACTCGGCAGCCCCCATGGCGCCCCACGCGATGCCGTAGCGCGCATTGTTGAGACAGCCGAACGGACCGGCCAGCCCCTTCACGTTCGGCAGCAGATTGTCTTCCGGGATCAGGCAGTCTTCCAGCACGACCTCGCCGGTGATCGAAGCGCGCAGCGAAAGCTTGCCTTCGATCTTGGGGGTGGAAAAACCCTTGGTGCCGCGCTCGACGATGAAGCCGCGGATGACGCCGTCGAGCTTGGCCCAGATCACCGCGACATCGGCGACCGGGGCGTTGGAGATCCAGGTCTTGGCGCCGTTGAGCTTGAAGCCGCCGGCGGTCTTTTCGGCGCGCGTCACCATCGAGCCCGGATCGGAGCCGTGGTCGGGCTCGGTCAGGCCGAAGCAGCCGACCATCTCGGCGCTGGCAAGCTTCGGTAGATATTTGCGCCGCTGCGCTTCACTGCCATAGGCGTAGATCGGATACATCACCAGCGACGACTGCACCGACATGGCCGAACGGTAGCCCGAATCGACGCGCTCCAGTTCGCGCGCGATCAAGCCGTAGGCCACGTAGCCGAGGCCGGCGCCGCCGTATTCTTCCGGCGTTGTCGGTCCGAGCAGGCCGAGCTTGCCCATTTCGGGCAGCATGCGGGCGTCGTAAGTCTCGTCGCGATAGGCGGCGACCACGCGCGGCATCAGATAGTCCTGCGCGAAGCCGCGCGCGGTGTCGCGCACCATGCGCTCGTCTTCCGACAACTCGCCTTCGAGGCCGAGCGGGTCTTCCCACACGAAGTCCTTGTCCTTCAGCATCGCGGGCTTGCCCGCGCGCTGCTCGGCCGGTTGCGACATGGGAACCTCCTGACTTCGTTGCGCGCATTATAGACCGCGGCGCGCCCATCTGGCCAACGCAAGCGCGTGCCGGGCTTGCCCGGTTCGCGCCAAGACAAGCGCTATCGCCCGTATTCTTTGAGCGGCGCCGGGTACGCCGTATTCCGATACTGACCGCCGCTCTCGAAAAGTACCGAGGGCGCGCGGGACGCCAGGGTCCTGACGGACCCGCGGACCTCGACGCCTCGCAGCATCGAGGCGTGCTGAAGTCCGAATAGCCGCAAGTCCGCCGTTTCCATGGCGTCCCGCGCGCGGTGTTTTGAGGTTTGCTCCGTCTCGCCCCCGGTGGACTTCCCGTTTCAGGCGGCCCGCCTTTCCTCTCGAATTGGAAGGTCCGCCTATCCACCGCTGTGGGCCCAGGCGGGGCGCGGCAACCTATGACCGGTTGCCGGCCCCGCCGTCATGGGGGCCCCGCGACGCGCGGTTGGCGCGCCGGGACGAAGCGGCTTGGACCGCCGGGCGGGGCACCGCATCTCCGACGCGAAGCAATTCCCCGGCCACCGCTCCCCGCCCCGCGTCTGGAGACGCTGATCAGACACCCCTCGGTCACGAGGGACGGGATGGTGTGAATATAATCCTTAATAGGAATAAAGTCGAGAGGAGACGGCAACCTTTGTTTTAAGTTTCCGCGCCCTAGGCGGACGGCCCGGATGGGCGCATAGTGCGGGCGGCGAAAAAAGGCCTGCCCATGGTTCTCGGTACCACGACCTTTCTGATCGTTTTCGCCGCCGCCCTTGTGCTGATGGGCGTGGTGGCCTGGCTCCGATTCCGTTTTGAGAACAAGCGGCGGCCGTAAATTTCCCACGGCGCCGCGGCGCGGGCTCCTCAAGGACGAGACGCAAAACAAACAAAAACCCCGCCGGCGTCCCGGCGGGGCTTTTGCGCAGCCAACGAAGGGTGGCGATCAGATCGCCATCTTGAGTTCCTTGGTGGCGCGAAACGCGACTTTGCGGCTGGCCTTGATCTGGATCGGCTCGCCGGTCGCCGGATTGCGGCCCATGCGGGCGGCGCGCTTGCGCACCTGCAAGATGCCGAGACCGGCGATCTTCACCCGCTCGCCCTTTTTCAGGTGCTTGGTGATCAGACCGACGAGGTCCGTCAGCATTTCCTGACCTTGCTTTTTGGTCAATTCGTGCTGCTCGGCCAGCGTATAGGCCAAATGCTTGGTGGTGATCGGCTTGGATTTCGCTGTTGCCATCGACGTCTGCTCCTGTGGCGCACCATGCGCGCTGAATCAGCCCTATGAGATTCGCGGCCTATGGGGAAGGGTCCAGGGCCCGAAACGGCGATTAATCACAGAATCCAAGGCTTTATTGCGCTGCAGCAGGCGCTGCCGCTGATTACCGGCTAGCCCTTTACGCGGAGACGCGGCTTTTTGCCCGCTTTGATTTCCTTCAACTTGATGCACACGACCGTCAGCCATGTGATGTCGAAGGCGTTGCCGAGCGGCTCGTCGTCCTGGTGCTTCATCCGGCTGTAGGTGTCGTCGATTCCGACCGCCCATATTTCTTCGCCGGCTTGCTTTAGCGCCACGACAATATCGGCGCCGTCCATGCCC
>DATCOJ010000092.1:0-12316 GCA_036564785.1 Rhizomicrobium sp.
ATGAAAGCCAGAAGGATTTCTACGAGCAGGCTTAGAATACGGCCAATAGAGATCAGCAGCCAGTTGCACGCGAACTCTGGTGATAAGAAGGAGGGCTTGCAGCCCCTTGCCGTCAAGACCAAGACGAGCGCATCCAAGTGCCCGTGTAGTCGCTTCGCTCCGGCCCGCGCCAGTTCACTTGGCTGCGGTCTGTGACGGCTTCTCCCCGCTCATTGCCGCAGGGCTAGTTCGGTTTGCATTGCGCAAACCATGAAGGAGCTAGTCATGAAAACAGAAAACAACATCACCACCGAAATGCTGGAGTGGCAGGGCATCACCTTGTCCGTGTCCTGCGAGCGTGACTACGCGACCATGAAGGGCCTGACCCACCTTTCCATCCATGTGCTAGAGCCAAGCACATCAAAGCTACCCATCACTGAGACCGGCTTTCGCTCGCACTTCCTGAGCGAGGCGGAGGTCGCCGAGTTGGGCGGGCCGCTCGGCTACGTTCGCGCGTGGCTCGATGCGGAAGCAGCAACACCGGAATGGCAGTCGGAGCAGGTCGCGCGGCGTCAGTTGTCGCTGTTTTGACTGCCCGTAAAACGCATTGCCATTGCAAAGGCAGGGGAGTCTAACCGCCGCATGCCGACCAAACTATATCACAAGACACCCGCTGAATGTTCGCCGCTGGAACGCACTGAGTTCGCGACGCTCGTCTGCAAGGGCGGCGAGGTGAACGCGAAGGGACTCGATGCGCGCATATCCCTCGCAGCGCAGCTTGTGTTTCTCAAGCAAGGCACCGACCTCCTGGGAATAGCCGCGATTAAGAATCCCCTCGGTGGCTATCGCATTTCCGTGTCCAAAAAATCTGCTGTTGCGCTCCCTCCAGCCCAATTTCCCTATGAGCTTGGCTGGGTCTTTGTCGAGGAGACCGCGAGAGGCAAAGGTTATTCGCAAGCACTGGTAAAATGTGCGCTCGCACCGCTTGCGCAGGCAGGCGTATTCGCCACATCGCGCGCCGACAATGCACCGATGCACCGGACGCTTGCAGTGTTCGGCTTCACCGCAAAGGGCAACACTTATCCTTCGATCCGTAAGCACTACGAGTTGAAACTCTTTGTCAGGCCCGCGAAACTAGCGCAGTAATGCTGAGATGGCTTTTCGCTGAGTTGGGCGGGCGCCACTCCCAAGCACTCACCCATGAAGAAAACGCCGAGATTGCTTGACTAAAACGGAGCTTTTCTACATCTAGTAGCCGGAAAATCGCGGACCACAATTTTTTCCGGAAAATGGCCCGTTTTTACACAATTACTTACACATACACAGCGATGGTAGAAATTATCCTTTTTGAAACATATGGTTAGAGTTCACCATATCAGACTCAAAATCTGTTGCCTTCACGGGCGTGCTGGTTCAAGTCCGGCCAGGGGCACCATAAGCCAGTTCTCTTGTTATGCTCCCAACAAGACGAGGGATGCGTGATCGATAGATTTCTTGCTATCGATCATATTTTATGCATATTGTGATCGATAGAAGGGTTGTCTATCGATCATGACATGGAACTGGCAGCGGCCAGAATGGCCGGAGTTTAGCTGGAATCCTGTCCTCCTGCGAAGGGCGGAAGAGCAGTTCCTCGTGGGCGGAGGCATGTTCGCGGGCATCTTCGCCCATCTTGCCTCCGACGACAAAGACCAACTCGTCATCGAAGCCCTCAGCACCGAAGCGTTGACCACCTCCGAGATCGAAGGTGAAATGCTCGATCGGGCAAGCGTGCAGTCGTCCATCCGGCGGCAGCTTGGGCTCACTGCCGACCCGCGGCGCGTGAAGCCCGCCGAGCAGGGAGTCGCCGAAATGACGGTGAATCTCTACCGGTCGTTCGACGAACCGCTGACCGACGACATGCTGTTCAATTGGTATCGCATGCTGATGAATGGCCGTCGCGATATCCGCAACATCGGTGGCTACCGCACCCACAAAGAGCCGATGCAGATCGTCTCGGGCGCGGTGTACGAACCCAAGGTGCATTTCGAGGCGCCGCCCTCAGCCGATGTGCCGCGCGAGATGAGGCGCTTCGCCAAATGGTTCAACCGGACGGCACCCGATGGCGCGTCGCCGCTTCCAGCCCTGACGCGCGCCGGCATCGCACACCTCTACTTCGAGTGCATCCATCCCTTCGAGGACGGCAATGGTCGCATCGGTCGTGCCGTCGCCGAGAAGGCGCTGGCGCAAGGTCTCGCTCATCCGCCGCTGATGGCCTTGGCGATGACCATTCTTGCCAAGCGCAAGGCGTACTATGAGGCGCTCGAGCGCAACAACACCGAGATCGAGTTGACGGAATGGCTGGGCTGGTTCGCTGGCGTGTCGATAGAGGCGCAGCGGCGGACGACCGCCCTGATCGAATTCCTGCTCGACAAGACGAAGCTGCTGGATCGCTTGAGTGGCGAGTTGAATGGCCGGCAGCAGAAAGCGTTACTTCGTGTCTTGCGTGAGGGACCGGAAGGCTTCAGGGGCGGCTTGAGCGCGGGCAACTATGCGACCATCACCGGGGCATCGGCGCCGACGGCGACGCGCGACCTTGCCGACTTGGTGGCGAAGGGCGCGCTGATTCGCAGCGGTGAGCGCCGCTATGCGCGCTATCGCGCCAACGTCGAGCTTCGGCCGGTCAAGGCTGTGGCGATCGACGGGAAGGGCCGGATCGTCGAATGTTCGTCGGCTCTCGCTGGCAGCCCTTCACGATAGTATAAGGTCGCATGGCTCTTGAAATGCGCGACAAGTGCGAACGCTGCGCAGCGGCGCTGCCGCCGGATTCCGGCGAGGCGCGCATCTGCAGCTATGAATGCACCTTCTGTGAACGCTGCGGCGACGAGATGAAGGGCCGCTGTCCCAATTGCGGCGGCGAGCTCGTGCCGCGGCCGCGCCGGTTCCCGCGGGCATGAACTACCGCCATGCCTATCACGCGGGAAATTTCGCCGACGTGCACAAGCACGTGGCGCTGGTCGCGGCGTTGCTTCATCTCAGGAAAAAACAAACGCCGTTCGCCGTCATCGATACGCATGCCGGTCGCGGGTTCTATGACATCGCGAGCGAGGCAGCGAGCCGAACGGGCGAGGCGGCGCAGGGCATCGCCAGGCTGGCCGGGTTGGCGCCGCAAGAACCGGTGCTGCGAACCTACCTCGAAATCGCCGGCAGCTTCGGCGCCGGCTGCTATCCGGGATCGCCGCTCATCGCCGCCAAGCTGTTGCGCCAGCAGGATCGGCTCGTCGCCATCGAGAAGCATTCCGAGGAATTCGCCGCGCTGAAAACATCGCTCGTGCCGTTTGTCCGCGCCAGGGCCGTCGAGGGCGACGGTTATGAACGCTTGGCGTCCCTGTTGCCGCCGCCGGAGCGCCGCGGCCTGGTGCTGATCGATCCGCCGTATGAGTCGCCCGACGAATGCGACGCCTTGGTGGCCGCGTTCAGAAATGCCATCCGCCGCTTCGCCACGGGCATCGCTCTCATTTGGTATCCGCTGAAGGCCGCCGCGCGCTTCGAAGCGCTGGCGGGCGAAATTCTCGCGGCCGGCGGCACGCGGCTGCTGTCGCTCACCTTCGATGTTGGTGGAGCGTTGGGGCCGGAGCGGTTGTCCGCCTCCGGCCTGCTGATGGTCAATCCGCCCTATGGCTTCGATGCGCAGATGCGCGCGGCCTGCCAGGACTTGCTGCCGCAGCTGCGCCAGGGGCCCCAGGCACGTGCCGTAGTGGAGTGGCTGGGCGGCCCGGGTTGAGGCGCATCGGCTTGCGGCCCGCGGGCGGCCCGCCTATATCACGGTCCCCGCGACGGACAGGTGGCTGAGCGGTTGAAAGCACCGCACTCGAAATGCGGCGTACGGGTAACCGTACCGAGGGTTCGAATCCCTCCCTGTCCGCCAACAATTCATACGAGAAATCGGGCCGCGCGGCGGCTGGCGGCTATCGAGCTAAAGGCTGACTTGCTCGATACGAGGCTTTGAGGTGCCCGACCACGCGAGCCTGAACACGCCGCCCTGAGCGACGGATTGCACCGCATGCGGCCACAAAACAGCGAAGCAGGTGCCGCCCTTGTGGCGTACCGAGGGATAGATGATGCCATTTATCCCTCGCGCCAGCGTCGCACCGGCAAGCGCATTCCCCGCCTCGTAGCCTACAGAGGGATCGGGATCGAGGCTCCGATGGCCGGGAGTACTACGAAGGTCAACGTATTCGCCTGCAAGGCTCGCGAACAATTCTGCATATTCGACAACGGCGTTGAAGTCTCCGCTGCGCCCCAAAAACTCCGACATATGAAAGCCCACTTCCGCCAGGCATGTCTCGACATCCAGTGCTGCGTACCATGCGCCGCGGTCGGGGCCGTTGAACCTGTTCAGCTCCCGAGGTTTTGCGTAGGCGAAGCTCGCATTGATGAACGCAGCATGGGGAACACCGTAAATCATCTGGGCAGCCGGCATACCTGCGCTGCCCCGATCTTGAGCGATCAGCCGCGTGCTCGTAGCCGCCTCGATTTCCTCCAAGTCGGAAAGCTCCTGTTGCGAGTCCACAAGAGCCTTCAGAACTGACTTCCGAAGCCGGGCGGTCGTGACGAGCCGGATTGTGCGCGCGAAGGCATCCCGGATGATCGGGACACCTTCGATGGTCGTCGGCTTAGAGTCCTCCGCGGACGGCATCGACGTAGCGGCGCACTTCCAGCATGTGCGGAATGCCGCCGTCTATCATGGCATCGATCGGCCGCCTGTTTTCGAATAGTGGACCCTTGTTGGGGAGCCGAGGCCAGCGATCAGCCATTGCGTCCGCGAAGAGCAAATGGAGAGCCTTGAACGTACCGCTCAATGCCGACACGCGGGTCAATTGATCCTGCGACAGTGCCTCGGTTCGCTCACCCCGTTTCATGCGGTCCCAGGTGCTCTGGGAAACACCGAGCAGCGCAGCTGCCTCCGCATTGGAGAGTTGCCAATGCTTTGCCAGCCGGACAAAGGCCTTCGCAGCAGTGGCGGACAATCGCGCCCGGCTATCCGCATTTGCGAATGTTTGCAGCCCCGCTTGTGCTTCAAAAACGGCAGTGCGCCTGCTGGCCATACCACGTCTCCTGACGCGAAATGTAGCGTCATCTGACGATAAGTCAAGATTCAATCCAAGAGGCTGAACAACCGCTTCGGAGCTGATTTCCGGCGCGCCCAGATGCTCAGCCGCTTCAAGGACTTCGTTTCCGGTTGGTAGTGTCCCTGAATTTACTCTACCTACGGTTGACAGCGTGACGCTGGTTTTGTAGGATTTGGTCATTCCCCGGAATTGTAGGTTGCGGTGCGGTCCTTGCGGCCGCGTGTCTGTTTCCGCGCCTGCCGGCGTCCAAAAAACGCGGCGCCAGCTTCGGCAAATTTCTCTCTCCGGGAGAGTGAAAAAGGGGGGAGGGGGTATGGCCTCGCCGTGAAAACGACCCACCCCTATGTTGGGCTTTCTGGCTAGCCTAACCACTATATCTTGTGGTTCTCCGGCTGCGTTGGTGGATAGATTTGGTCCAATTCCGTGGCGCGATTTTCGCCCATCGATCGCACTCCAGGCGCCAAAGGAAGAGGCGGCCGGAGCGACGGCTGAAGTTGAGCGGATTTTTACCGGTACGGAGTTGCGGTTGAGGTCGCGCAGACCCGCGACAGAATTTTAAGGTGCCAGCTTCGGCCGCGGTCTGTAGCATTCCCGCCATTCGATTTTGGGGAGACGTCATGAACTGGACATCGCGCCTGCTTGTCGCCGCCGCCGTTTGCGCCGTTGCCGCCTCCGCCTTGGCCGCGGCGCCGAAGGCTCCTCCGGCAGCCAAAGCGGCGGCGGCTCCGGCCGCGCAAGCGGCGACCGGACCCAGTTCCGTCGATCCCAATCTGTTCAAGGCGATGCAGTGGCGCGGCATCGGGCCCTATCGCGGCGGCCGCGCGCTGGCCGTCACCGGTATCGCCGGCGATCCGACGGATTTCTTCGTGGGCTTCGTGGCCGGCGGCGTGTGGAAGACGACGGACGGCGGCGCCACCTGGACGCCGCTCACCGATCATTCGCCGATCTCCTCGGTCGGCGCCATCGCGGTGGCGCCGTCCAACCGCAGCGTCATCTATGTGGGCGCAGGCGAGGCAGCGCCGCGCGGCAACATCACTTATGGCGACGGCGTCTACAAATCCGTCGACGGCGGCAAGACCTGGGCGAATGTCGGGCTCAAGGACACGCGCCAGATCGGCGCGCTGATCGTCGATCCCGCCAATCCCAATATCGTATTGGTGGCGGCGCTGGGTCATGCCTTCGGCCCCAATGCGGAGCGCGGCGTGTTCCGCACCACCGACGGCGGCAAGACCTGGTCGAAGGTCCTCTACAAGAACGATCAGACCGGCGCCATCGACGTGGCCTTCGATCCGCACAATTCGAGCATCGTCTATGCGTCGCTGTGGCAGGCGCGGCGCCAGCCGTGGAATTTCTCCAGCGGCGGGCCGGGCAGCGGGCTCTACCGCTCGAGCGACGGCGGCATCACCTGGACGCAGGTGAGCGGCAACGGTTTGCCCAAGGGCATTCTCGGCCGTATCGATATTTCCGTCTCCGGCGCGGATTCCAAGCGCGTCTACGCCATGGTCGAGGCCAAGGACGGGGGCCTGTTCCGCTCCGACGATTCCGGCGGCCATTGGCGGCGCATCAACAATGACGGGCGGCTCACCCAGCGCGCCTGGTACTTCTCGAAGATCTACGCCGATCCCAAGCGCGCGGACACGCTCTATGCGCTGAACACCGGCCTGTTTTGCTCCACCGACGGCGGCAAAAGCTTCAACCTGCTGCCGGCGCGCCACGGCGATCATCACGGATTGTGGATCGATCCCACCAGCACCGATCGGCTGATCAATGCCAGCGACGGCGGCGCCAGCATCAGTTTCGACGGCGGCAAGAGCTGGACCACGCAGAACAACCAGCCGACGGCGCAATTCTACCACGTCGCGGTCGACAACCGCTTTCCCTATTACGTCTACGGCGCGCAGCAGGACAATTCGAGCGTCGGCATCGCCAGCCGCGACGATCAGGGCGCCATCGGTCCGCGCGACTGGTACGACGTGTTCGGCGGCGAATGCGGCTTCATCATTCCCGATCCGCGCGATGCCTGGATCGTCTATGGAAACAGCGAGAACATCATCGGCCGCTACAACAAGCACACCGAGCAGCTGCGGGTCATTCCGGTGTGGCCGGTGGATGCCTCGGGCCATGCCGCCAAGGATCTCGAGCACCGCTTCAACTGGACTTCGCCGCTGATCATGTCGCCGCACAATCCCGACACGCTCTATGTCGGCATGGAGCGGCTCTACAAGACCACCGACGACGGCGGCAGCTGGAAGGCGATCAGCGGGGATCTCACCCGCGACGACAAATCCAAGCAGGAAGCCTCGGGCGGCCCGATCACCAAGGACATCACCAGCGTCGAATATTACGACACCATCTTTGCCATCGCGGAGTCGCCGCTGAAGCGGGGGCTGCTGTGGGTGGGCAGCGACGACGGGCTCATTCACGTGAGCGCCAATGACGGCGGCGCCTGGACCGATGTGACTCCGCCCGACATGCCGGAATGGGGCACGGTCAGCATGATCGAGCCGTCGCGCTACGACGCCAAGACGGCTTACGTCGCGGTCGATCGCCATAAGATGGACGACATCAAGCCCTACATCTTCGTCAGCGAAGACGGCGGCAAGACCTGGACGCGGCGCGAGACCGGAATTCCGGAAGGCGCCGTCGTTCACGCGGTGCGCGAGGATCCCGTCAAGCGCGGGCTGCTCTATGCCGGGACCGAGACTGGCGTGTACGTCTCCTTCGACAATGGCGAGCATTGGCAGAGCCTGCAGCTCAACCTGCCGCGCTCGCCGGTCCACGATCTCGTGGTCAAGGGCGACGATCTGGTGGTGGCCACCCACGGCCGCTCGTTCTGGATTCTCGATAACGTGACGCCGCTCCGGCAAGCGGCCGCTTCCATCGCCGCCGCTGGCGCCTTCCTCTATGCGCCGCAGACGGCCTATCGGCTCTATTATCCCGACGAGGTCGATGCGCGTCCCCCCGTCGGCCAGAATCCGCCGGCCGGCGCGCTGATCGACTACGTGCTGCCCGCGAGCGTCAGCGGTCCGGTGACCGTCGACATTCTCGATGCCACGGGCAAGCAGGTGCGCCACTTCACCAGCGTCAAGAGCAACAAGGTGGAGCAGCCGCCGGAATGGCCGGACCAGGTGCATCCGACGGACACGCTGCCGGCGCTTCCCGGCATGAACCGCTTTGTGTGGAACCTGCGCTATGACGATCCGATGCAGATCCCCGGCGCCTTCTACGCGGGACTGGAGCCGCGGGGCCCCATCGCGCTGCCCGGCAAATACACCGTCAAGTTCGGCTATGGCGGCCAGACGCAGACGGCGGTGCTGACCCTGACGGCCGATCCGCGGGTGAAAGGTCCGCTCACCGGCCTCACGCAGAAGTTCGCGCTGTCGATGCAAGTCTATCACGACCTCGACGCGCTGCATCGCGCGGTCAACGACATCCGCGACGCCAAGGCGAAGATCGCCGGCCTGCACAAGACGCTGGGCGGCAATCCGGCGAACAAGCCGCTGCTGGCGGAAGGCGACGCGCTGTCGAAGCGCGCCGCCGGCATCGAGGGCGTGCTGATGCAGGTCAACATCAAAGGCTCGGAAGCCAACCTCAACTTTCCGGGCATGCTGAACGAGCAGATCTATTCGTTCGGCGGCCTGCTGGAGGATGCGGATACCGCGCCCAACGCGCAGGAGATCGAGACCTACAAGGGCATGCACGACAAGCTGGCGGCGCAGCTCACCGCCTGGAACACGATGAAACAGGCGGAGGTCGGACCTTACATCGCCAAAGCGCTGCAGGCCGGCGGCAAGCGCGGCTAGCTGGCGGGGACGATCGGCCGCAAGGCTGCGGCGCTCGCTTGCGCCGATGCGAGGATTGAGACTCCGAGCTCGCCATAGAAGCGAGAGAGTTGGTTTGCGTCCGCTTCGAACCAGTCGGCGAGCCAGCGGCGATACACCGCCGCTGTTTCGTCGGTCGGCGCCTTGTCGCTGAGCACGGCTTCGCCCAGATGCGCCGCCATCATTCCCGACATGATGGCGCGCAGCACGCCGTGCGACGAGGCCGGATCGAGCAGCGCGGCCGCGTCGCCGGCGATGAACCATCCGGGCCCGGCGGATTCGGTTGCGAGGCGCCAAGTCACGTCGGCGCCGCGCGAGGCGCCGCGCGGCTTCAGTCCGCGAAATTCCTCCGGCATCCACTCGGCGTCCGGCTGCGTTCCATCGAAGGCCAGTCGCGTCCATTGATAGAGACTGGGACGAAGCATGGCGGTCCAGGTCCAGCCGGCCTTGTCCGCGATCAGCGCCGGCGCTTCGTCGCGCGCCGGGCACGAGCCCTCGGCGTAACCGTAGCGCGCATAAAGCGGCACTGAGCGCGCCGGACTGGCGATACCGAGCGCGCGGCCGAGCCAGCGTGCGCGGCCCGTCGCGTCGATCAGCAGGCGCGCCGCCACCGGCCCTTGCGAGGTTTCGACGACGCTTCGCGCGTCATCCCGTTCGCGCAGCGCACCGATGGCGCAAGGTTGCCGTATCTCCACGCCCAGCTCGCGGGCGCGCTCAAGCAGCAGCGCATCGAAATCCGCGCGCCAGGCCTGAAATCCGTTCCAGGGGCCGTCGGAATCGCCGCCGAAAGGTTCGAAGCGCCGCGGTCCGCCCCATTCGATCCAGATGCCGGGATGCCGAGCGCCGACAACATTTGCCAAGCGATCTGCAACGCCAAGCTGAGTGAGCAGCGGCTCGATGCCGGGATGCAGCGTCTCGCCCGGCCGCTCCCTGGTGAAGCGCTCGCGCTCGCACAGGATCACGCGCAAGCCCCGCATGGCGCAGGCGATGGCCGCGGCCCCACCCGCCGGACCGCCGCCCGCGATCAGGACGTCGGCATCGACCGGTCGAGCTTCCATGGATTCTTGCCGCGCTTGAGAAGCACCGCCGTGCCGTCGACATAGGCGGTGGTGCGATCCAGCATCTCCACATACACGGTCTGCAGATCGCTGGGATCGCTCGTCTGCTTGCCCCAACGGAAGACGTCGAAACGATAGAGAAACGGTCCGCTGAATTTGGCGCCGGTGGTGTGCTCCGCCGCGACGAGGTCGGGATCGTCGGCCTTCGCCGCGCGGAAGGAGAGCACCGCCCAGGCCGATTTCTCGCGCACGATCTTGTGCAGCCCGTCTTCGTGGTTCTTGGCATGCTTCTGGATCTCAGGATCGTGGATGCCGAGGCTCCAATAGACGGCCTCCATGGCCAGCACGCGCGCCTTGTAGTCGTCGAGATCGATGCGCGCCGTGAGCGCCGCCGTCATGGTGCCGAGAATGTCGAGGTAGTCGGCGCGCATGGCGTCGGTATAGGCGGCGACCTCGCGACCGTTCACGCTCTTCGCCACCGGCCCGCGCACGCCATCCCACGGCATGTACTTCCCGTCCGATGCCGCAACAATGCCGATCTCCTCGTCGGTCAAGGGCACGATGGTGGGCCAGGGATAGGAGATGCCGCTGAGCAGCTTGTTCGGCTGGAAGGTGCGCGTCGCGTCGGGCGACACGCCGGGCCAATAGGCGCCGAGCGCGGCGCACAGTTTGGCGTCTTCCACGAAGGGCGCGCCCAGCGAATAGCCGGCGAGGAACTTCTGGATCGGCGTCTCGGGATCGGTGAAGTAGATGCCTTGGCTGGTGTCCCAGCCGGGATCGAACAGGCCGGGCGAATTGTCCGGCATGCCGGTCTGCAGATGCGGCACCGGCCCGTTGGGTTTCTGCACCGGGCCGCCCGCGTCGGAGGGCTGGGTGACGATGGCGGTGATGGTGGTGTCATTGATGCTGAAGCCGATGGGCAGCGTGACGTTGCCGGCGATGCGGGTCTGCGACAGCGCCAGCGGCGGGATCGCCCATAGCGCGTCGCGGATCGGCTTGGGCACCTGATTGTCCCACCACAGCATCAGATCGCGCTGGCTCACATTGGGGAAGAAGTCGGGCGGCCCGATGATGCAATAGGCGGGCATCGCTGCGTCCACCTTTCCCGCCAGCGCCGCGCATTGCGCCGCCACCCAGCCGTCGCCGGTGAAATCGATATAGTGCTGGGTCTGGTAGTTGCCCTTGCGGATGATCTGCATCATGTCCGGGCGCTTGTTGAGATTGTCGATCTGCCCGCTCGCCAGCACGCGATGGCGGATGTTGAGATACTCCGGCACGTCGCGCTGGGTATTCTGTGAGGCGTCGTCCATGTAGGAGGGGGTGGTGACCGAAAGTCCGCCGATGATCTGCATGGAGGAGAATTCGAGATTGCTGGGATCGTCGGTGAAGGTGGGATCGACGGGGAAGGTCAGCGGCTTGCCCTTGTACTGCGCGATGTTGGCGAGCGGCGCGGGCTTGGGCTCCACCACGCCGGGCGCGAAATCCGGCCGATGCGACAGCGAAGCGATCTTCTCGTTGCGGATGAGGAAGGGATAGTTGTCGAGATCGCCGCCGCGCCAATTGTTCTGGTAGCCCTCGCGATCGAGATAGCGGTGGAACTGCGCCAGCTCGTCGTTGCGCAGGTCGCGGCTCATGTTGAAATCGAGATTGAGCCCGGCGATGCATTCCCGCCCGTTGAACAGCTTGTGGATCGGCACCCAGAAGGACAGCTTGTCGTCGCCCTTGAGGAAATCCTGCGGCCCGAAGCGCTTGGCGTCGCCGTTCATCTGCACGGCGAGGTAGGCGGCGAAGCGCTGCGGCACCACGCGGAAGTCGAATGGCTTGGCGGGATCAAGGCCGGCAAAGCTGCGGCTGCGGCCGTCGTACAGCGGGCCGATGGTGCCGAGCCGGGCGATGCCGGTGCGCGCGAAACACAGCTCGGCGTGCTTGCCGTGAACCGAGTTGGGCGTGTTGCGGTACTCCAGCGCGTAGACGACCATGCCGAGCGGCTTGCCGCCGGCGCGCTGGCGCAACGCGTCCCAGGTCGGCGGCACCACGCCGTAGACGTAGTTCTCCACCGCGTCGATCTCTGCCAGAGTCGGAAAGGCGGTGAGATCGGTGCCATTGCGGTTGGCGACCACGGTCGGCGAAGCGAACGCGTGATAGAGCAGGCTCTTGTCCGGATCGCCGGCCTCAATAGCCCGTTTGCCGGCAAGGCTGAAATCGCCGAAGCCCGGATAGGCGCGGTCGATATGGGCAAGCGGCTTGGTGAGCTGGGCCTTAAGGTCCGCGGCGCCGATGTCGAGTTCGCCACCGGTGGCTTCCAGCAAGAGCTGCCGCCAGCCCAGCGGCGCGAGCCTGCGGCAGG